>DRKK01000315.1 GCA_011051815.1 Sphingomonadales bacterium
CTTGTTCATTATGTGACCACAAAGCCGGGAGAAGAATTTGGCGGCTACGGCAGCATCAGCTACGGCAGTTTCAGCCGATTGAAATTTCAGGGGGCGGTCAACCTGCCCATCAATGACAAGCTGGCGGTGCGGGCATCGGCCTCCACCCATCAGGGGGACGGTTATGTGACCAACCGCCTGCAGCCGGGGACCAAGCTGAATAATGCCAATGAATCAGCAGGCCGCCTGCAATTCCTGTTCACCCCCAATGAGGATGTGGATATTCTGCTCAATGCCCGCTTCGGAAATCAGGATATTCGCACCGGATTCTTTGAAAATGTATCGGCGGAAAATCCGGATGGGGTCCTGACACCCACCGTGCCTAATACCACCCTCAATAACTATCTGGATAACGACGGTGATGTCTTTACTGGCGATTACAATGAACCGGGACATAACAAGCTGGAAACTTATGGCTTTACCGGCACCGTAAACTGGGATTTGGGTGAGGTGGAGCTGACCAGCATCACCGATTATCAATCCGTCAACCGTAATTATATTGAGGATTCAGATGCCTCCCCCGAAAGCTATTTCCGGTTTTTCCTGACCACGGATGCCAAGCAATTCTCTGAAGAATTCCGTCTGTCCGGCGATACGGACAATATGAAATGGGTGACCGGCTTCTATTATATGGACCTGGACATCAATGACACCAACGGCGGCATTATTCCCGGACTGGTCGAAGCCGTATTCGGGCCGGTCAGCGTGGTTGGCTTCAACGGCATCAAAAACCCCTATCAGACCAATGTGAAAACATGGTCCCTGTTCGGACAGGTGGAATTTGAAGTGAATGAAGAAATCAGCCTGATCGGGGGTTTCCGCTATATTGATGAAAAGAAGGATCATTTCTACCGCGATGTGCTCTATATGTATCCAGATACCTCTGTTAACGGGCTGGACCCCAATGCGGTTGAGGTCGGCGATGCCCTGACCCCCTATAGCGGGAAACGTCATGACAAAAGCTGGTCGGCACGGGCGCAGGTTAATTACCGGCCAAATGAAAATGCCCTGATGTATGCCAGCTGGAACCGGGGGGTTAAATCCGGGGGCTTTAATGCGCCGCTCCTGCCGACAGATATTTTTGTCACCGACAATTTCATGAATTACCGTCCGGAGACACTGGATGCCTTTGAGGTCGGTTTCAAGTTAGACTTCGCCGATGGCAAAGCCCGGCTGAACGGTGCCGCCTATTATTATGACTATAATGATTACCAAGCCTTTGCCATTATCGGGCTGGATACCTTCACCCTCAATGCGGATTCAAAGAACAAGGGCTTTGAGCTTGAATTACAGATGAATCCAACCGAGGGCATGGATGTACAGTTCGGTATTGCCTATATTGATGCGGATGTGACAAATGTGCCGGGGATTACGACAGATATTTCTACTCCGGCAGGGAATGTAACGGCCATCCTGCCCAGTGCGACCCTGCGTCCGGTTCAGACCCCCAAATGGAATCTGAACGGCCTGTTCCGTCATGAGGTTCCCCTTGAGGGCGGTGCCATCGCCTTTCAGGTCGATGGTCAATATCGGTCCGAACATACATTCGGCCTGCTCAGCACACAGGCTTTAACCGAAAATGGTTATTTTGTTGGCAATGCATCCATCACTTACATCAGGGAAGAGCAGGACTGGAGCCTGCGTTTCTATGTGAAGAATTTCACCAACGAGGAATATCTGGTGCAGACCTTCGACCTGTCCGGTACCGTGGCCAAAGGCGGGCTGTTCGGACTGGTGGAACAATATTACGGCATGCCGCGTACATGGGGTGCCAATATAACCTTTGATTTCTAATAACCTTGCGCGGCAGCCTTTTTGCTTTGACAGGAAGGCTGCCGCCCATAATACTGTCTCTCTTTACCAAACGGGAACAATCATGTCCGGGAAAGTTTATCTCATCGCCTCTGGCCTGTTGGCACTGGCCCTGTCAACATTTTCAGCCCCTGCACTGGCCGATGGCAAAACCTTGGTCAATGACTATTGTACCGCCTGTCATGCTGAAAATGACACTGGCGGTCTGGCCCGCATATCAGAGGTCCGCAAAACGCCCGAAGGCTGGGACATAACCATATTCCGTATGGAACATCTGCATGGGCTTGAGCTTGACGGTGATGAGCGGTTGTCCATCATTAAATATCTGGCCGCTGAGAACGGCTTGGCCCCCTCGGAATCGGCCCCCTTTCGCTATGTTCTTGAACAGCGGGCCCATTTCGTTGACAGCGCGGTGAATGATGATCTTGATGCCCTATGCGGGCGGTGCCACACCAATGCCCGTTACGGCCTTCAACGGCGAACGGAAACGGACTGGCTAAAGCATATGCATTTCCATATCGGGCAGTTCCCGTCCCTTGAATATCAGGCCCGGGCCCGGGACCGCCATTGGTGGAAAGAAGTCACCACGACGACCTATAAGGAACTGGCTAAATTATATCCGTTTCAAACCGCCGCTTGGGATAAGTGGAAAGCAACAAAACCCGCAAATCCGGTGGGCGAATGGCGGGTTACCGGCCATCGTCCGGGGACAGGCGACTATGAAGGAACCCTGCGCATTTCCCGTGACGGGGATCAATATAGTGCCGTCTATGATCTGCGTGATATGAATGGCGAGAAACTGTCCGGTGACAGCAAGGCCATCATCTATACAGGGTATGAATGGCGCGGCTCCGGCGTGCTGAACGGCATTGACACCCGCGAGGTCTATGCCCTGTCGGAAGATGGCAACAGAATGACCGGCCGCTGGTATCAGGCCGACCATTATGACAGGGGCAGCGAATTTCAGGCGGTCCGCATGGACGGCGCAGAGGCACAAGTTCTGCTTAAATCCTCTGACTATATCCGCGCGGGTGAAACCAAAAAGATACTCCTCTATGGCATTGGTCTGACAGGAAAAATCAAGGCTGATAAAGGGCTTGGCCTGAGAACCATTAAACAGAATGCCACTGCCGTCACATTGGACATTGGGGCAGATAAGAATATAACTCCCGGCATCTATCACGTCGCTGTGGGACAAGCAGAAA
>DRKK01000316.1 GCA_011051815.1 Sphingomonadales bacterium
TAACCGTATCGAGGTGCGTTTTGACAAACCATTGCCGGTTGGCCGCAGTCGCCTTAACTGCACCATGCCCGGTCCGGATAAAAGATGGTATTGGTTTGGCTTACCGTTTTTCGTAAATTAACGCCTATACAGCCTCAACATTTTCCACTTCGGGAATGTAATGTTTCAGCAGATTCTGAATACCGTATTTCAGGGTAGCGGTTGAGCTGGGGCAACCGGCACAGGCCCCCTGCATCCGTAGATATACGGTCCCATGGGTATAGGCATGAAAGGTAATATCTCCGCCGTCACGGGCCACAGCCGGCCTGACGCGGGCTTCAAGAAGCTCCTTTATCTGAGCAACTATTTCGGCATCCTCGGCATTTTCATCTGCGGCAGGAACCTCGACTTCGTCCCGTTGCACAACCGGGTCACCGGACGTGAAATGCTCCATGATGGCCCCCAGAACCTCGGTCTTGCGATCATCCCAATCCTGATCGGTCAGGGTAACAGCAATAAAATCAAACCCGAAAAAAGCCCCCGAAACCCCCTCTACGGCAAAAAGCCGACGAGCCAGCGGCGAATTTTCCGCCTCATCCCGGCTCTCAAAAAAAGCCGTCCCCTGTTCCATAACGGTCTCGCCCGGAACAAATTTCAACGTGGCGGGGTTGGGCGTGGTTTCAGTTTGAATAAACATGCATCTGTCCTACTTCTTTAAGTACATAGGACATAGATGGCAATATTTCAGGATAAAATCAAGAGTGAAGCGGTCTTAAATGATAAAAAAGTCCGGATCAGACAAATTTATCAATTTCACCGTCAGTCATATTTCCAGGCACCACAAGCACCGGCATATGCAGTACATTGAGTAATTCTTCACGAAAAGCCTTGACCAGCGGACCGGGGTCACCGTCCACATTGGCCCCAAGCACCAGCAGATGAATATCCTTATCTTCCTCAATATATTGAGTGATGACTTCGCCCGGCTCGCCCTTGCGAATGATCTGTTCACAATCAAGGCCGGACATTTCCTTTACCTCCCGGGCAAACTGATCCATCATTTCCTGCGCTTCCTGCATGGCTTCCTCTTCCATAAGATCCTGCACAGACATCCAATGCTGAAATTCGCTGGGTGGAATAATACGAAGCATGACTAGGGTCCCGCCCACACGCTCTGCCCGCAAGGCGGCCAGGCGTAAAACCTTTTTGAATTCCGGTGTATCATCGGCGATCACCAGAAATTTCCATTTGTTCTTTTGTTCGGGCATCATCATCCCCTCATTCTGTTCTCACACATCTTGCCACTCAACAGAGAAGCTTGGCAAGAATTTTTTATTTTAACAGAATGTTGGTGATCTCTTTCAGGCGTGTTCTGGCCCGAAGCAAATAGAAACCCTGTGCAGCAATATGGTTCTGAAACAGGAAAGCATCCGGATCACAATTTGATACAATCATAGGGTCAAGATCAATCAGGCGCGACAGGCTTTGTTCCAGCAAATCCCAACTGCTGCCAATATCCTTATCCGCGATAACCTTGCTGAAATCCACCCGCAGACCTTTCAGCAACAGCCAATAGGCATAGGACCGCCCCTTGACATCATAGAATAGATCATCGGCCTTGGTGTCCAGAACGCAGCCGATACCATTGTCTATTTTCTGGGCGATGGCATCCGATGCTGACCCGAGATCAAGAGAGAATTTATCCAACGTCGACAGGAGGTTGTCCGTACGCCGCTCAAACGTCGCTTCCCCTGCGGCAAGGCGGCTGTTATAGAGTTTCAAATTCTTCAGGGCATTATTATATTGCTTTTCCGCCGGGGCGACAAACAGGAATATGGATACACTAGGGTCCCAATACCACCGGTCGGGCGCATAATTGATGCCGCTGGCCACCTGGGTCAGGTTTTTATCAAGCTGGCTAGAGCCCCGCATGCGGCTTAACTGGTCCTTCAATTCAATGGCAAAGATGGCATTGGCGGCGATTACGCCCTTTTGAAAATGTGCCATATTATCCAGCAAGGACCCGGGCTTGAACCACGGGTCATTGGAAATCCACGCATGTCGATTTACCTCCCGGTCAATCATGGCAGCGGACATGGCCACCACATAACTGCCCGCCGTCGACTCCGTCAACTGAGCGGCAGCGAAATTTTTATCCGTGTCGATTTTCTCGACCAGAACCATGCCGATTAAATAATAAAAAAAGATAAAGAGCGCAAAAATTACCAAAATCCGTTTGGCAATCTTCACGGTGATTCTCTCACGCAACCACTGGAACACCAGTTTTATTCTTTTCCACATGCATCCTGCCCTTAAATTTTCCGAAACTATAGTATAGATTTACATTATCAGGTCGTAAACGCCTATGGAAATATGCGCGTTTATTTTTTGTCCAGCTCGATGACAATCTTGTCTGTTGTTCCGCTAACGCCGGGGAAATTGGTAAACAGGGCCTGAACCATATGGGGCATCAGTTTGGCCAGATTATTGCTCCGCCCGGTGCTTTCCACAGTTCCTTCAAACAGGTTCTTCTTGCCCTCACCATTTGGCCGGATGGTCATGCTGAGTTTACGGGTATAATTGACATAGGACCGAACATCCCTGTCCCCAAAACCGGAATAACCGTAACCAAAACCGTAATAGGGATAATAAAATCCGCCGTAATGTCCAAAATAACCGTAAGGGAAATAATGACCATAACCGTAGCCGTAACCATAGCCATAACCAAAGTTATAGCTTCTAACCATAACCTTGCCATCGTCCACGGAATAATCCAGCTCCACAATCAGGTCCGCTTTTTTATCCCCCGCCGGGCGGTACCCCTGCCGCGCAAGATAACTGCCCACCATATTGGCATAGGAGGCAAATTCAAGGCTGGTATTTTTCGCCGGATCAGAGGGCACGATCACCACAGTTTCACCCTTGGGCGGCGGTAATTCATGAAAACGTGACACATTGGATCTGAATGTGCTGTTACAAGCAGAAACCAACCCGACAATGCCTATTATGATTA
>DRKK01000317.1 GCA_011051815.1 Sphingomonadales bacterium
CCGCATGGGATCAGGATGAAGCCCGGCGGATCATCACCCGATGTGCCGCCCTGAAGGGCGGGTTGATGGAAGCGTTGCAGGGGCTTCAGGGCGCTTTTGGCTATATTCCGGCGGAAAGTTACGACCTGCTGGCTGATGCCTTTAATCTGTCGGGGGCTGAGGTTTACGGGGTCAAAAGTTTCTACCATGATTTCCGCGATGCACCCGCAGGCCACCATGTGATAAAACTCTGTCAGGCGGAATCCTGTCAGGCACGGGGCAGCCGACAGTTGACCGCCCATGTGGAAAAGCTGCTGGGCATCAGGCTGGGGGAGACCACCGCCAACGGGCGCATCACATTGGAGCCGGTCTATTGTCTGGGCAATTGCGCTGTATCGCCTAATATCACCATAGATGACAAGCTCTATGGCCGCATGGACGAGGACCGCCTTGAGGGATTACTGGGGAAACTTGGCTGATGCGCGACCTTTTGACCCTCTATATCCCGCTGGAAACAACCGCCCTGTCCCTAGGGGCTGATGAGGTGGCCGTGGCCATCCAGAAAGAGGCGGCAAGCCAAGGGCGGGATGTGGAGATTATCCGCAACGGGTCATGGGGGATGAGCTGGCTGGAACCTCTGGTTGAGATGGTGACGGCCAAGGGCCGGGTGGCTTACGGTAATATGACCGCTGACCGTGTGGCTGACCTGTTGAAAGGTGCTTGCGCCGATTTATGTCTGGGGCTGACCGCTGACATTCCTTATCTGAAATCACAGGACCGTCTGACCTTTGGGCGTTGCGGCCTGATTGAGGCCCTGTCCTTGGACGATTATGAGAATAACGGCGGTTTTTCCGGTTTGAAAAAAGCCCTTGAAATGGCACCCCAAGACATCGTGACCCAAGTCACGGACAGTGGACTTAGAGGCCGGGGCGGGGCGGCCTTTCCCACGGGCATTAAATGGAATACGGTGCTGGAGGCGGATTCAGATCAGAAATATATCTGCTGTAATGCGGATGAGGGCGATAGCGGCACCTTTGCCGACCGCCTGTTGATGGAGGGCGACCCCTATTGCCTGATCGAAGGCATGACCATCGCCGCCTTGGCGGTCGGGGCCACCAAAGGCTATATCTATCTGCGCTCAGAATATCCCTTATCCAAACAGATATTAGACGAAGCCCTGCTCAATGCCCGCGCCGCCGGATGGCTCGGGAAAAACATCAAAGACAGCGGCAAAGATTTTGACATTGAAATTCGCATGGGGGCCGGGTCTTACGTTTGCGGGGAAGAAACCGCCATGTTGGAAAGCCTTGAGGGCAAACGGGGCATGGTGCGCGCCAAACCGCCCCTGCCCGCCCTGCACGGCCTGTTCGGCAAGCCCACTGTGGTCAATAATGTGCTGTCACTGGCCAGTGTCCCGATCATTCTGGCCAAAGGGGCGGATTATTATAGGGATTTCGGCATGGGCCGATCCCGGGGGACCATCGCCTTTCAACTGGCGGGAAATATTGCGCGCGGCGGTCTGGTGGAAAAGGCGTTCGGCATCAACCTGCGGGAATTGATCGAGAATTACGGCGGCGGCACCCATAGCGGCAATCCCCTGAAAGCAGTACAGGCGGGCGGACCGCTCGGGGCTTATCTCTGCGAAAATGACCTTGACCTGCCCACGGATTATGAGGCTTTCGCGGAAGCCGGGGCCGTATTGGGCCACGGCGGGATTGTGGTCTTTGACGACAGCGTGGACATGGCGGAACAGGCGAAATTCGCCTTTGAGTTCTGCGCCATTGAGAGCTGCGGCAAATGCACGCCCTGCCGCATTGGATCGGTAAGGGGCGCGGAACTTATGGCCAAAATTCAGGCGGGCGCGGTCGAAAGCCTGCCTTTGATGAAAGAGCTTTGTGAGGTGATGGAATCCGGCTCGCTCTGTGCCATGGGCGGCATGACGCCAATTCCCGTTTTGAGCGCCCTGCAAAAATGGCCCAATGACTTTGGAGCAAAACTATGACCCCGGAAAAGGATTACGGCACGCCGGACGTTATCGCGGAAAATACGGTTACGCTGGAAATTGACGGCAAACCGGTCATAGTCACGGATGGCACCAGCCTCATGCGGGCGGCGGCCACGGTGGATACGGATATTCCGTCCCTCTGTGCCACGGATTGTCTGGAAAGCTATGGCTCCTGCCGCCTGTGTCTGGTGGAGATTGAGGGCCGGCGCGGCACTCCGGCCTCCTGCACCACCCCGGCGGAAGAGGGCATGAAAGTCACCACACAATCAGACCGTCTGGCCAAACTCCGGCGCGGGGTGATGGATCTGTATTTGTCGGATCATCCCGCAGAAGACAGCCCGCTTCATGATTTGGCTAAATTGCTGGGTATGGAGGAAAGCCGTTATGGTTCGGGCGCCCATAATCATCTGAAATCCATCATTGATGACAGCAACCCTTACTTTCAGTTTGACCCGGCAAAATGCATTCTCTGCGCCCGCTGCGTGCGGGCCTGCGAAGAGGTGCAAGGAACCTTTGCCCTGACCATCGAAGGGCGCGGCTTTGACAGCAAGATTACCGCCGGGGTGGCTCAGGATTTCCTGACCAGTGATTGTGTATCCTGTGGGGCTTGCGTGTCGGCCTGCCCCACGGACAGCCTGCTGGAAAAAAATGTCATAGATCAGGGCAAGCCGGATCATAGCGTGCTGACCACCTGTGCCTATTGCGGGGTGGGATGTGGCTTTAAAGCCGAGATGAAGGATGGCGAAGTTATTCGCATGACCCCGTGGAAGGACGGCGCGGCCAATCATGGCCACGCTTGCGTCAAGGGGCGCTTTGCCTGGGATTATGCCTTTCATGCGGACCGGATTACAAAACCCATGATCCGCAAGGCCTATACCGATCCTTGGGTTGTGGTGAGCTGGGACGAGGCCATCGCCTATGCGGCGGCTCAGTTGAAAGATATTCAGCAGAAATATGGCCGGAAATCCATTGGCGGCATCACCTCGTCAAGATGCACCAATGAAGAAGTTTATGTGGTGCAGAAAATGATCCGCGCGGCGTTCGGTAATAACAATGTGGATACCTGCGCCCGGGTCTGTCACAGCCCCACCGGATATGGTCTCAACCAGACTTTAGGCACCTCCGCGGGAACCCAGACCTTTGACAGTGTGATGGACGCGGATGTGATTTTGGTCATCGGGGCCAATCCCACTGATGCTCATCCGGTTTTTGGCAGCCGCCTGAAACAACGGCTACGGGCCGGAGCGAAACTGATCGTCATTGATCCGCGCGCCATTGATCTGGTCAAGACGCCCCATGTGAAGGCCGATTATCACCTGCCCTTGCTAC
>DRKK01000318.1 GCA_011051815.1 Sphingomonadales bacterium
ACCAGCTGGACAGGCTGTTGCACAGACCCAGAATGGAATAGGCCAGCATTTTTGGCGGGACATGGCCCTGTAGCTGCCCGTCCTTTTGGGCGGCGGAGAGCAGGGTCACCCATAGGTTTTCATAATCCTTGAACAGGCAGCGCAGATGAGCGAATTTCTGTTCCACTTCATCCCGGCTGTTCTTTCGGACCGCCATGGCCATATGAAGATAATCAGCATTAAACTGTTGCAGGTGGTTTTCTATGCCCCGTTCTATGGTGGCACGAATATCCGTGCCCTGCCCGATGATCTGTTCAAAGCCTGTCATCACATTGGCGATTTGCGGCTCGATAATATCGTAAAGCAGGTCATATTTACCCGGATAGTAATAATAGAGGGATTCCCGCCGGATGCCCACGGCCTCGGCAATATCCTCCAGCGAGGTGGCGGCAAAGCCTTTTTCCATAAAAAGCTGACTGGCCTGTGCCAAAATCAGCTCCCGTCGTTTAAATTTCCGTGTCATGACAGAATCATAGCCATTTCTGTCAGTTATGGGTAGCCATAATCTGTAAAGCACCTTACAATCTGTCGGTAATATGGGTTAGAGGAGGATAATTTACTGTGAGGGAAAAGAAGACCGGGGAAAATGAAACATTTCTTGATGATTTCATTCCCTATGTCATGTACCGGATTACCAATCGCATGAATATGGATTTGCAGGATTGCCTGCGGCCCCAGAAAATCAATGTATCGCGCTGGCGGGTATTATGTGCCCTCCATGCCAAAGATGGCCGCAATATGAGCGATCTTTGCACCTTTACCATGATGGAACAATCCTCGGTCAGCCGGGTGATTGATTCTATGGAAAAGGAAAAGCTGGTGACCCGAAAATTACGTAAAAACGACAATCGTTATGTGCTGGTCTATCTGACCACCAAAGGCCGCGATGTTTTCACCAAGGCCTCTGTCCCCGCCTTTTCCCGCGAGGATCGGGCCTTGGAAGGCTTCTCCGAAGAAAACCGCGAACAGCTGCTGGATTACCTCAACCGGATTCTGGATAATATCCGGGAGGATGCCCGGTAACCCTATGCCCGAACCACAGTCACGATTCCTGAGATGTCAGGGGCGCAACATCCATTTTCTGGAATGGGGTGATCCGGGTCGGGATACGGTCGTCATCTGGCACGGCGTCACCGGCACCTGCCGCGACCATGAGGAACTGGCCGCCCGGCTGGCCCATGACTATCATGTGATCTGCCCGGATTCCATTGGCTGCGGCCTGTCTGACTGGACTCATGACAAGAAAAAAGACCCCGGCCTGACCGCTTACGCTGAAATGGCGCGGGATTTATTGGGCCAATTGGGCTTAAGCCGCGTGCGCTGGATCGGGGCGTCAAAGGGCGGTGGCCTTGGCCTTGTCCTTGCTGCCACCATGACTGACTGTGTCATCAGCCATTTAATCCTTGATGATGTGGGACCGGGCTTTCCCGAATGGCTCCGACAGGCGGCCATGAAAAATATTGCCAGCCCGCCACATTTTGACAGTTTCACCAAATTTGAAACCTATCTGAAAGAGATGCTGACGCGCGGTGGTCTGGTGCTGGATGATAAAAGATGGCGTCATCTGTCTGAAACATGGTGCCGCCAGAATGATGACGGCCTGTTCACTTTTCAGAATGACCCGGCACTGGCCAATCAATTCAGTCTTCACGGGCAGGATTTTGACCTCTGGCATCATTATGACAGGATTACCGCCAGAACGTTATTGATCCGCGCCAAAAAATCCATCGTCCCTGATCATGAGGTGGAAATGATGGTAACCCGCGGCCCCAAATGCAAAGTCCATCAGCGGGACGGCGGTCATATCAGCCTGCTTCATAAACCGGCCCTGCAAAAAGTAATTATGGATTTTCTTAAAAGCGGTGAATGAATTCCGGCGTCAGGTCGGAAATTTTCGTGCAGCCCAGCAAGGCCATATCCCGCATGATTTCCGCCCGTAACAGGTCAAACATCCGGTCAACCCCCGCTTCACCCCCGGCGGCCAGCGCATAGAGATACGGTCGGCCAATCATCACCGCAGTCGCGCCAAGGGCCAAGGCCTTGATCACATCGGTCCCGCGCCGCACCCCGCTGTCCAGCAGGATTTCCGCCCGGCCCGCCACCGCCTTGACAATATCCGGCAGCACTTCGATGGTTGGCGGCATAAAGTCCAGCTGACGGCCGCCGTGATTGGACACAATAATACCATGGGCCCCGACCTCCACCGCCCGGCGGGCGTCCTCTGGATTGACAATGCCCTTGATCAGGAACGGCCCGTCCCATTGTTCAATCATCCAGGCCACATCATCCCAGTCCACGGTCGGGTCAAATTGCTTGGTAATATAATCCAGCAGACCGTTACGGTCGGAAAAACTGGCATTGGGTGAATCCGTCACATTGGAAATCTCGATCGCCGGACTGGTCAGATAATCATAGAGCCAGCGCGGGTGGCTCAATACATCAAAAATCGTTTTGGCGGTCGGAGCCGCTGGAAAGGTCAGGTGATTGCGCAGGTCCCGTTCCCGATTGCCATGAACCGGCAGGTCCACGGTCAGGCACAGAGCGTGATAACCATTCGCCCGGCAACGATCCATAAATTCTTTGGTGATGTCCCGGTTGCGCCAGACATAAATCTGGAACCATTTGAGGCCATCGGACGCGCTGGCGGTATCCTCAATCGAGGTGCTGGACACGGAAGACAAGGCATAGATGGTCCCGGCCTTGGCCGCCGCCCGGGCCACGGCGCGTTCGCCCATATGATGGAACATACGGCTCTGTCCGGTGGGGGAAATCAGGACTGGCAGATCAACTTTCTGGCCCAAAACCGTGGTGGTAAGGTCAATATTCCCCACATCCCGCAGGGCGCGGGGCATAAGCTGAAATTTTGAAAAACTACTCTGGTTGCGGCCAAGGGTCACCTCATCATCTGCGCCGCCGTCAAGATAGTCAAAAATCATACGCGGCAGGCGTTTGCGCGCCAGCCTGCGAAAATCCTCAATGTTAAAGCAAGAATCCAGCTGTGACATCATATCCCCTTTTATCAGATCACGCTACGATACAACATTCTGGCGGCGGCGACCATAAGGAAAGCGCCAAAAGTCATGCTGAGCTGTCTTTGGGTCAGGGCATGGGCGATGCGGGCACCAAGAGGCGCGGCCAGAAAGGTGGCGGGCGACAGAATCAGAAAGCCGATCACATTGACAAAACCCACACTGCCCGGCGGCAGGAGCATATTCCCTTGCCCTAAAATCATATAGCCTATGGTGCCCGGCAGGGCGATAAACAGACCGAACAGGGCTGAGGTGCCCACCGCCCGGTGGATCGGCACATTAAACAGGGTCAAGATCGTGACGCTCATAGCCCCGCCGCCGATGCCCATCATGGTGGACACCATACCAACTATCCCCGGCAGAACAGGGGTAAAAATACCGCGCGGCACCCCGTCCGCCAGCCGGATTTTCTCCAACGGCAAGATCATTTTCAGAGCCACCAGTGACGCCACGGTGGCAAAAATAATGGACAGCACATCACTGCCCGCACGTGAGGCCAGCCAGCTGCCAAAGACGGCGCTGAGAAATATGGCCGGGCCCCATATTTTAACGAGGGCAAAATCCACGGCCCCACGCCTGTGATGCGCCCGGGCAGAAGAAATAGAGGTCGGGATGATGGTGGCCAGAGAGGTCGCCACCGCCACATGCATACGGATAGACGGATCAACCCCGATAAAACCCAAAGCAAATTCCAGAACCGGCACAATGACAATGCCGCCGCCAATACCCATCAATCCGGCCATCAGCCCCCCCACCAATCCGGTGGCCAGCATCAGCAGGACCAGTGGCCCGTATATTTCCATAAATTCCATGTGGCCACGTTACGGAAAAGCGGTAAAAAGATCAATCATTTACCGTTAAATATATTGCCCGGCCCCGTGACCGGAGGCCCAGGCCCACTGGAAGTTATAACCGCCAAGATGTCCAGTCACATCCAGAACTTCCCCGATGAAATAAAGACCGGGGGTGAGGTTGCTTTCAAATGTCTTGGACGATATTTCGCGGGTATTGACGCCGCCGCGGGTGACTTCCGCCGTTCTGAATCCCTCGGTGCCGCCGGGCTTGATGGTCCAGCCGTGGATAAAGCGGGCGACCTGTTCAAATTTCTGATTGGACAGGTCCGCCAGCCGTCCGTCAACCCCGGCTTCCTGACAAATGAATTGGGCCAGCCTGCGGGCAAAGCGTTGGGTCAGGATGGTATGAAGTTCCTGTTTCGGTTGCGCGGTCCGCTGTTCCTTCAGAAACGCCAGCATATCCCGGTGGGGCGACAGGTCGATAGTGATCTCGTCACCGGGTTCCATATAGGATGATATCTGCAAAATGGCCGGACCGCTCAGACCCCGGTGGGTGAACAGCAGGGCCTCGGTGAATGATATTTTACCCCGGCGAACAGTGGCCTCCACCGATACTCCGGCCAGAGACTTGAATTGACCCAACAGGTCATTCTGAAAGGTCAGGGGCACCAACGCGGGCGCGGGGTCAATAAGGCTATGGCCGAAGTGGCTCGCCACCTCATAGCCAAAACCGCTGGCCCCCATTTTAGGGATTGATTTGCCGCCGCTGGCAATGACCAGTGATCGGCAGGTAAAGGTCTCATCGGCGGTGAGCAGACGAAAACCGGTATCTGTTTTCTGAATATCCTCCACCGTCGTTTCGGTGCGGATGATAACCCCGGCCTGATCACATTCCTTTAACAGCATGTCAATGATCTGATGGGATTTACCGTCACAGAACAGCTGGCCCAGCTTTTTCTCATGATAGGCAATGTCATGCTTTTCCACCAGCCGGATGAAATTCTGCGGCAGGTAACGGCGCAGGGCTGACAGGCAGAAGCGCGGATTATCCGACAGGAAATTCTCCGGCCCCGTGTGCAGATTGGTGAAGTTACACCGCCCGCCGCCGGAAATACGAATTTTCCCCGCCACGGCCTCATTCTTTTCAATCACAAGAATACGGCGGCCTCTCTTGCCGCCCTCTATGGCGCACATGAGGCCAGCGGCCCCGGCCCCGATAATTACCGCATCAAAATCTGTCATGGGATTGTCAATACAGCAGGCGGGCCGGTTTGGCAATCACGCCATGGCCCGCAGGTCATCTTTGAGGATTTTACGCATTTCGTTGCGCGGCATCTGATCAATGAAATGAAGCACCCGGGGGTGTTTATAGCGGCCCAACCGGTCGCTAAGCCAGTCCCGTATGGCTTCTTCGTTTAAAGAACAACCGTTTTCGGTGACGATGAAGGCAACCACGGTTTCGCCCCAGCGTGGGTCCGGGCGGCCGACCACGGCGGCCTCCTGTATGGCCGGATGATTGGCCAGGACGGTTTCAATTTCCGCCGGATAGATATTCTCGCCGCCAGAAATGATCATGTCTTTTTTACGGTCCACAAAAAAATAACAGCCCTTATCATCCCGGTAGCCAATATCGCCCGTATGGAACCAGCCGTCTTTCAGGGCCTTGTCCGTGGCCGCCTTGTCCTGCCAGTAAAAGGCCATGATATTCTGACCCTTGATCAGGATTTCCCCGGCATCGCCCACCGCACAATCCTGTCCAGCCTCGTCAATGATCCTGACCTGACAATGTTGGGCGGGGAAGCCGATGGAGCCTTCGGTATCAAAGGCATTGGCTGCCCGCTGGTGGATGGCAATGGGGCAGGTTTCACTGGACCCATAGACCTGTAACAGCGGTACTTTCCGCCCATGCCAGAAGGCGGTCATATCATCGGGGATCACGCAGGAGCCGGTGGTCATGCTTTTTAAACTGGAAAAATCAACAGTGTCCCAGCCCGCTTCCTGTTTCAGGGCGGGCATATGGGCGGGCAGGATAATGCCCATGGTCGGATGGTCCTCATTTA
>DRKK01000319.1 GCA_011051815.1 Sphingomonadales bacterium
ATGACTGTTGAAATGTCGCCGTTGATAAACCCGCTTCGGGACAGGTCGGCCACCTGTACCATCTGTTTGATCAGTCTCCGGCCCGCCTCGTCCTGCAGGGCGGGCAATTTGGCGATGACGATA
This sequence comes from Sphingomonadales bacterium, assembly GCA_011051815.1. Lineage (GTDB taxonomy): Bacteria > Pseudomonadota > Alphaproteobacteria > Sphingomonadales > Emcibacteraceae > Paremcibacter. Next base: position 124 of record DRKK01000319.1, read on the forward strand.
TTTTCTTCCATCTCATGGGGCAGGTAATTCAGGGTGCTGACGATATTCCACCGGTCCATCTGGCCCTGATTGATCTGTTGCGTACCGTGATAGAGGCCTGATGTGTCGCCAAGGCCAATGGTGTTGGTGGTGGCAAACAGGCGGAAAGACGGATGGGGGTGGATGACTTTATTCTGATCCAGAAGGGTCATTTTCCCGGCCACTTCCAATACCCGCTGAATGACGAACATCACATCGGGCCGCCCCGCATCATATTCGTCAAAGACCAGCGCCGTCGGGCTTTGCAAGGCCCAAGGCAGGATGCCTTCCTGAAATTCCGTGACCTGAACGCCGTCTTTGAGGACGATGGCGTCCTTGCCCACAAGGTCGATACGGCTAATATGGCTGTCCAGGTTAACCCGCACGCAGGGCCAGTTGAGCCGGGCCGCGACCTGTTCAATATGGGTGGATTTACCCGTGCCATGATAGCCCTGTATCATCACGCGGCGGTTATGGGAAAATCCAGCCAGAATAGCCAGCGTGGTATCATGGTCAAAAATATAGGTATTATCGATTTCCGGTACATGGTCATTGGCTTCGGAAAAACCGGGAACCTCAAGATCACTATCGATTCCGAAAATCTGCTGTACGTTGATTTTAATGTCGGGCAAGCCTTCAGATATTTTTGCGGTGGTCATATTTCTTTCCGTTGTATATTTGCTTTCTTTTTGTCGTTCATTGTGGCAGTTTCGTCAAGTCTTAGGATCAGAACTTTCCAATTTTATCCAATTCTGCCATTTTATATAACAAAACAGGCAGAAAACAAACATTGGCAATGATCCTTCCATGGGCAAGCTTGTTCTTTGTGCCTGTTTTGCTGTATAAAGTGATCCCATCGGGCGCGCGCAAAATGGATGAAAATAACAGACCCCAGGGTCTTGTCCTATTTAAGGGGAATCCAAGTTATGAACAAGCATATTCAGATCGGAAAACATACCCTCGGCCATGGGTTGGCGCCCTATATCATTGCGGAAATGTCCGGCAATCATAATCATGACCTGAGCCGAGCCCTGAAAATCATTGAGGCCGCAAAGACGGCGGGGGTTCATGCGGTCAAATTGCAGACCTATACCGCCGATACCATTACCATTGATCATGATGGCGATGAGTTTCTGATCACGCAAGGGCTATGGGCCGGGCGCAGGCTTTATGAGCTGTATGAAGAAGCCCATACCCCGTGGGACTGGCACAAGGCAATGTTCGACCATGCGGCCAAGCTGGATATTACCATTTTCAGCAGCCCGTTCGACAAGACCGCCATTGATTTTCTGGAGGACCTGAACGCCCCGGCCTATAAAATTGCTTCTTTCGAGATCATTGATCTGCCGCTGATCCGCTATGCGGCCAGCACGGGAAAGCCGATCATCATGTCCACGGGCATCGCCACTAAGGATGAAATCGGTGAGGCCATCGCGGCGGTTCGGGACAGCAATAATAACGACCTGATCGTATTGCATTGTGTCAGCGGCTATCCCAGTGACCCGGCAGAGGCCAACCTGATGACCATGAAAGATATAGCCGATAGCTTTGATGTCCTGACCGGCCTGTCGGACCATAGTTACGGCATTGCGGTACCGGTGGCGGCAACCGCCTTGGGGGCCACGGTCATTGAAAAGCATCTGACCTTAAGTCGCGCCGAGGGCGGGGTGGACAGCGACTTCTCCCTCGAACCGCAGGAGTTCGCCGATTTGGCCAAAAGCTGTGCCACGGCTCACGGGGCCTTGGGGCAAGCGAGCTATGACCTGAAACAAAGTGAGATCGAAAATCAGAAATTCCGCCGCAGCCTTTATGCCGTGGCGGATATTCAAAAAGGTGCCGCTCTCAGTCCGGAAAATGTCCGCTCCATCCGTCCGGGCCTTGGCCTTAAACCGAAATATTTTGATGACATCATGGGCAAAAAAGCCAGCCGCCATATTACCAGAGGCAGTCCCTTGTCATGGGACATGCTGGAATAGGGAGAGATATGTCCAGAGCCGCCCTAGAACAAAAACTGGCCCGGTCGTTTAGCTATGAATATGCGGTGATGGCCGGGCGCGCACGATCCGCACTGGTGGCCTTGATAGAGATTCTGCGCAAGGGGGAGAATATCCCGGTTCTGTTGCCGGAAAATATCTGTCCGGTTCTGGTCACCGCCATCCGGGCGGGCGGCGGCACAGCGGTGACGGTTCCTGTATCCCCCCTCAGCGGCTTGCCCGATGATCAGGCTTTTGTAGAGGCCATGAACAATCAGCCCACAGCGGGGATAGTCATGCCGACCCATCTTTACGGCTTTCTGGGCGATTATAGCCAAACGGTTAAATTTGCCCGCGCCAAAGGCTGGTTCATATTGGAGAATGACACCAATGCGGTGCGCTATGACGGCGATGCCCCTTTCGGCGACGGCTTGTTGATGAGCTTTGGCTATGCCAAACCCCTTGAGGTTGGCCGGGGCGGGGCGATAATGACCAATGAGGCCAATCTGGCCAAAGAAATCCAAAGCCGCCTTTCAACCTACGGACCATTGTATGAGGCGACCATAAGGCAGGAAAATGATCTGATGCTGAAACGGCGGGGCATGAGGCAAAATCTGGATGTTGCCGACCCCGAACTAATGCGCATCTGTGACAGGGAAACCACCCTGTCCCGTTTTCGCTTTGACGAACGGGACTGTGATCTGATCCGGGCAAAGCTGAATCATTTCCCAACCGAACGGCAAGACCGTCTGGCTCGAAAGGAAATATGGGACCGGGCGTTGGAGCCGCTGGACAATATCCTGCGCCCCGTCCCTCTGCCCCAACCTGTGCCGTGGCGGCTTATCCGCCGGGCGGTCACGGGCCGTGCGCCTTTCACCGATATTCTGTGGCAGAATGACATTGACGCAGGCATCAATTACCGCTCCCTGTGGCGGGAGATGCCCGCCGAATATTTGAATGGCACAGCCCCTGCGTCTGACCTCTGCCTAAAACATCAGAATACGCAACCGAAAACACATTTTTCTATTTTGACCCACCGTACAAACCTTTGAGTAATACTTCAAGTTTTAATTCATATGCAAAAGATGAA
>DRKK01000320.1 GCA_011051815.1 Sphingomonadales bacterium
CGATGGCCACAAAGGGAAGATAATGATCCGGCCCCAGAATAGTGGGGATAAAGGCAATGGACGCCGCCCCCCACAATAACATCATCAATTCACTGGTCATTCAACTTCCCAAATTATTTTTTCTCTGATAAACATCCCTCATCGCCTCGGCGACGACCATGACATTTGTCACGGCTGATAGTTTTCACTTGTTAAATATGCTATAAATGACATATCATTATATGTAATTCATTTTGCGGGACCAGGAAAGAAGAATGGCAGAAAAAACCATAACATTTAAAGAAACCATAGACGACAGTCTGCCAACCCCCCTTTATCATCAGCTTTATGTCCTGATCCGGGAAAAGATTTTTTCCGGTATTTATGCCAATGGATCACTGATTCCGACGGAAAAAGAGCTGGAAAAAATGTTTGACGTGTCCCGTATCACGGTCAAGCGCGCTTTGGACGAATTGGCCAAGGAGGGACTTGTGGCCCGACAAAGGGGCCGGGGCACCACGGTGACCTTCAATAATCCGGTCTCCCATTCGTCGGGCAATATGGCGGGCCTGATCGAGGATATGCAGACCATCGCCAAGGAAACCACCGTTACCATTCTGGAATTCGACTATGTCAAGGCGCCGCCCCAAGCGGTGGATGCCCTGAAACTCGACCCTGCCGCCACCGTGCAAAAGGCGGTGCGCACCCGCCATAAGGATGCGACCCCTTTTTCCTATGTGACAACCTACCTGCCCGAGGATATTGGCCGCACATTTAAATATGAAGAGCTGGAAGCCCGGCCCATATTGGCGCTCATCGAACGGGCGGGCATCGCCATTGCCCGGGCCCGCCAAACCATTACTGCCACATTGGCCGACAGCACGACGGCCTCTGCCCTGATGGTCAATATCGGCTCTCCCCTGATCAAGGTCACGCGTATTGTTTATGACAGCAATGACCGGCCCGTTGAATATATCACCATCTATTACCGGCCCGATCATTATCAGCTCAACCTTGACCTGTCCCGCATCAAGGGGGAACAGGCCAATTTCTGGTCCACCCGCCAGTAGTTACTCTACCGCGCCAGCCGCCGACATTTTCTGAATAGCGGCCTCATCAAAGCCCATTTGAGACAGAATTTCCGCCGTATGTTGCCCCACATCCGGCAAATCATGACGCAGGCCAAACTTACGGCCCGCCATTTCCAACGGCAGGGCCGGCAGTTCCGCCGTGCCCCCCTCCGGCAATTTCAACGGCACCAAGGCACCGGACTCCCGCAGATGAGGGTCATCAAACATATCCTCTGGCCGTGAAATGGGGGCAAAGGGCAGCCCGGTATGTTCCAGCTTTGCCATTAAATCCGGCTTATCAAAGGTCTTGAATAGCGCCCGGATGCGCGGCATCAAGCTATCACGATTCTTGACCCGCCCGACATTCAGGGCATATTCCGGGTCCGCCCCAAGGTCGTCCAGACCAAAGGCCGCACAGAAGTTAACCCATTGGCTGTCGGACACCACACCGACAAAGACCTGCTGGTCATCTCCGGTATCAAAGACATCATAAATGGCCCAGGCGGAGATGCGCACCGGCATGGGGTTTGCCGCCTGTCCGGTCACCGCATATTGGGCCATATGCTGACCCACCAGAAAGACTGAACTTTCAAACAAAGACGATTTCACATATTGGCCTTTGCCTGTCCCCTCCCACTGTTTCAGGGCCGCGAGGATAGCGATCACCCCGAACATGCCGCCCATCACATCAATGACGCTGGCCCCGGCGCGCAAGGGTTTGCCCGGCGGTCCGGTCATATAGGCCAGCCCCCCCATCATTTGCGCCACCTCATCCAAGGCCGTACGATGTTCGTAAGGCCCGGCCAGAAACCCCTTTTCAGAGCAATAGATCAGCGCCGGATTATCCTGTGACAAATCCTCATAGCCAAGGCCCAGCTTATCCATGGCCCCCGGCCTGAAATTCTCAATCACTATATCCGCCTCTTTGATCAGGCTTTTGGCCACCCCAAGGCCATCGGGCGATTTCAGATTCAGGCATATGCTTTTCTTGTTGCGGTTATACATGGAAAAATATCCGGCACCGGACCCCACAAGGCGGCGGGTGTTATCGCCGCCAATAGGTTCCACCTTGATCACATCCGCGCCCATATCGGCCAGTATAAGCCCGGCGGCCGGCCCCATGACCATATGGGTAAATTCAATCACCCTGATACCCGCCAGCGGCAGGTCGGAATCCTCCGTCATTTAACCCTCTTTTTCAGTAATTAAGTATTTTGATATATCATTAAGTCATATATAGTATATTTTATGGAAAAAATGATCAATCAAAAAGCGGCGAGAATGAAAAAAATTGATATTGAAATAAGCGAAGTGGGTCCCCGGGACGGGTTACAGAATATTAAGGCCATCATGCCTCTGCCCGCCAAAAAAGCCTGGATCAGCGCACTGGCAGAAGCGGGATTACCGGAAATTGAGGTCGGCTCTTTCGTGCCGCCGCGCCTGTTGCCCCAACTGGCCGATACGGCG
>DRKK01000321.1 GCA_011051815.1 Sphingomonadales bacterium
AATAGGATCGACGTGCGTAATAAAGATATAACTTTTGCTCAGCATGATTCCGCTGTGACGGGTCAAATTTGTAGATGCAAACGATAATAACGAAGCATTTGCTGTAGCTGCCTAATAGGTTAGTTACGCGGGGTCCGGAGGGCACCTAGCAACAGAAGCCCTTCACTTTAATTTCCCCGTAAAAGCCGCCTTTTTGTCCTAGATCAAAAAATAATATCCTGCTATATCCTAAGATGCCTTTGGCAATTTAGGAAAAGCATCCATGATGTATGGTAAACAGACAACAGAATTTATGTCGCTGATCGCAGGCCGTTTTGGTCGCGAGATTGGGCGGTTCGTTCTGTTTGTTTTAATGGTGAATTTCCTGTCCACGGCGGCCCTGTCCGCCGCCAATGCCAATAGTGATGATAATTTCCTGCCCGGTGAACAGAGCGTTGTGATCTGCACACCCCAAGGGTTGAAACGCATCACACTGGACAAGAACGGCAACCCGACCAAAGGCAATGAGGGTCGTCTGGAGCATTGTATATATTGCCTGCCTTTCCATAAGGTCATCGCAAATACGGCTTCTCTTGTGGTTGAGTCTCCTGTTCTCAACCCGGTTTCCTACAGGCTGTATTTCCCGCAATATATCTCTTTATCTCCCGAGGCACCGCTCAATACGGCCTGCCCTCCGCGCGCGCCACCCGTCGCCTGATTTCTTTATATCCTACTATCAAACACCATTAATGCGGCCCACATGGGTCCGTAGTTTTTTTGTATTCAATAAAGAATTTCAGGGAAGAAATATGTCCAAATACAATCCCCTCGCGGGACGCCTGTCTTCAGGTGTCGCCTTGCTATGCCTTGCCCTAAACACCAGTTCGGCATCGGCACAAACCGTTATCATAACGCCCCAAAAGAGCATGGATGAAATCGTGGTCACCGGCAGCCTGCAACAGAAACCGGCCCTGTCCACCACCATCCCCAAAGATACCGATGGCAAGCCCGCCGCAGATGCGGGCGATTACCTGCGGATGATTCCGGGCGTAACCAGTGGCCGCATGGGTGGTCATGCGCTGGAACCGGTTATCCGGGGCCAGAGCCGCAGCCAGCTCAATATCATCACGGACGGCGCTTTTCTGGAAGGGGCCGGACCAAACCGTATGGATACCCCGGCGGCTTTCGCCGATATTGATACCGCCGATGTGGTCATTGTCCACCGGGGCTATCAATCGGTGCAATATGGCCCTGGCGGTAGTGGCGGCACCATCATCATCGAACATCATGCGCCCACATTTGACAATGGTCAAAATATCAAAGGCCGCCTTGACGGGGCCTATGAAAGCAACGGGGATATCTGGAGTATGGCCGGTAATCTGGCCGCCCGCTCCGGCAAGCTGTATCTGCGCCTGAACGGTCACTATAAAGAGGCCGGAAATTATCAGGACGGGGCCGGACAGGAGGTGCGCACCGCCTTTCAAAGCTACGGCGGCAGTGCCGAGGTTGGCTATGCGGATGACAATACAGAAGTCGCCATCGGCCTGAGCCGCGAAGAAACCCGCGATACCCTGTTCCCCGGTGCCGGTATGGATTCACCCGAGGGAGCCGCCACGATCCTGCGCGGACGAATCAGGCACGAGACCGACAGTAATGGTATTTTTCAGGCGGTGAAACTTGAAGCCTATCGCTCTTATGCCACCCATATGATGAATAATTTTTCCCTGCGCGACCGTATGATGATGTTCCGTCAGGCCGAACTGGAAAATACCACCGCCGGCGGCAGGATCGCCGCCGAGCTCTTAACGCTGGGGGCCGACATCACCATCGGGGCAGATGTGAAAAATGTCCACCATGATGGTTTGCGGCTGGGCAATGATATGGACCGGAATAACCTCAATCTGGTGCAGTCTGTTCTGATCCCCGATGCCACCATCCGCACAACCGGTCTGTTTGCCGAGGCGGTCCGGCCCCTGTCCGACCGCTTGCAGATCAAGGTGGGGCTACGGTACGACCATGTGACCGCGCGGGCGGACAAGGCTGATGTGAAAAACAGCCTCACCATGCCCGGCATGATGCCCATGTCCCCCAATATGCTCTATAACCTCTATTACGGCACAATGGCCAGCCCACAGACGGATAATGATCTTGGGGGCCTGTTGCGCCTTGAATATGACATCAATGATGACATGGCCTTCTATATGGGTGTAAGCCGCAGCAACCGCAGCGCCAATACGGTTGAACGCTATGCCGCGAGCCTTATGGGCACCAGCACCACGCCTGCGGGTGATATTATCAACCTGAGCTGGTTCGGCAATCCGGCTCTGGCTCCTGAGAAACATACCCAGTTTGATATGGGGGTCGGCCTGCGCAAGGCCGATTGGCGGCTGTTGCTGTCGGCCTATTATAATGACATCAATGACTATATATTCCGGGATCGCGCCCATGGTCAGGATGGTATCCTGCTGGCTAATAATGCGCTCATTTATCGGAATATTGATGCCCGCATCTGGGGATTTGAGCTGGAAGGCAGTGCGGATCTGTCCGATAAACTGACGCTGTTCGGCAATATTTCCTATACCAACGGCCAGAATCAGGATTTAAATATCCCGCTCTATCAAATCCCTCCCCTCAGTTATGATCTGACGGTGACCTATACAGAGGATTTCTGGTCTCTGGGCGGCCGGCTACGCGGGGCCGTCCGGCAAGACCGGGTCGATGACAATCCCCTGACAGGCAGTGGCCGGGACGCGGGCATCACGGATGGATATGCCGCCCTTGATATTTTTGCCACGATCAAGCTACAGGAAAACAGCCGCCTGCGTTTCGGGGTGTCCAACCTGTTTGATACCCTCTATGCCAATCACCTGAACCGGGAAAGCCTCAGTGATGCGACGGTCATAAGAGTGAACGAGCCGGGGCGGTCCTTCTATGCCCGCCTGCAGACAAGCTTTTAGGTCTTTTATCTATGGGCGGGGCCGGCCTGATGCAAAAATTAGGCTGGCCCCTCCAGATCATAACCGTTATACTTCCGGTCAGTAGATTCGATGACAGGAATATTGTGTAAAAATGACTGAAACCTTAATTCAATATGACAATATGGTGCAGATGGCCCTGCTTTCTGTGGTTCGTGACGTATTACAAAATACGGCGAAAGAGGGCCTGCCCGGTGAACATCATTTTTATATTACCTTCAGCACAACCCACCCGGACACCTGCATTCCGGACTATCTAAAGGAACGCTATTCAGAGGAAATGACCATCGTGGTCCAGAATCAATTTTCCAACCTTAAAGTAGATGACGTTCACTTTGAAATATCCCTGAGTTTCAATGGCAAGCTGGAAAATCTGTCCATCCCCTTTATGGCACTGGAAGGTTTTTTCGATCCGAGCGTTGATTTTGGCCTGCATTTTCATGCGACCGAGGTCAATAACGATAACGAAGACGGGCAGCACGTCACCCCTGTCGCCGAAAATCAGGAAAATGATTCGGATACAGGTACAGATAAT
>DRKK01000322.1 GCA_011051815.1 Sphingomonadales bacterium
GGCTATCTGCAACGGCGCGCCGACCGGAAAAGAGCGAGGGTGACCCTATGACAACCATGGAACGACCCATCACCATAGCCATTTCGGCCCTTGGCGGTCAGGGCGGCGGGGTATTGACCAACTGGCTGGTCAGCCTGGCGGAAAAATGCGATTATTTTGCCCAGTCCACTTCTATCCCCGGTGTGGCCCAGCGCACCGGCGCGACCATTTACTATCTGGAAATGTTCCCCAAAACCACCGATGACAAGCCGCCAGTAATGGCGCTGATGCCCATGACCGGAGATGTGGACCTTGTGGTTGCCGCCGAATTGATGGAAGCGGGCCGCGCTGTGCAAAAGCACTATATCACCCCCGACAAGACCACTCTGATCACCTCCACCCACCGGGTCTATTCCATCTCCGAAAAAATGGCCCTGGGCGATGGCACCGGCAACAGTGACATGGTTATGGCGGCGGCACACAAATCCGCCAAAGAGTTTATCGCCTTTGACATGGAAAGCCTTGCCGCAGAAAAAGGTTGCGTGATCAGCTCCATCCTGTTCGGGGCCATTGCCGGGTCCGGCCGCCTGCCTTTCCCCCGGGAAAAATTCGAGGATGCCATCCGGGCCGAAGGCAAAATGGTCGAGGCCAATCTTCTGGGCTTTGACGCAGGTTACACGGCGGCCCAAACGCCTGATACACAGACGACTGTACGAGTCCCGGAAAGCCTGATCACCGGCGCGGCGAACACGGCGGCGGGCAAGGCCCTGATCGAACGGATTAATGCCCTGCCCGAAGCCGCGCGACAATTTGCCTATGCGGGGGCCAAAAAGCTGCTGGATTTTCAGGATATTGACTATGCGGCGGATTATATCACAACCCTTGAAAGTTTCGCGGCACAAGACAGAGAACCCTATGACCTGACCCGTGAGCTGGCCCGTTATCTGGCCCTGTGGATGGCTTTTGACGATGTGATCAAGGTGGCGGATATAAAAACCCGGTCCAAAAGAGTAACCAAATACCGCGCCGAGGTTCGCGCCAAAGATAACCAGATCGTCCATATGACCGAATATATGCATCCGCGTCTGGAAGAAATCGTTGGCACCATGCCCACCTGGATGGCCAAGCGCGTACAGAAATCTGCCTTCCTGACCCGTTTCTTTGAGAAGTTCACCGGCCCCCGGCTGTCGGACACCACCAAGGTTTCATCTTTCCTGATGCTGTATTTTCTGGCATCCCTGAAATCCATAAGACGCAAAAGCCTGCGCTATGCCATGGAGCATAAGGAAATCACCGCATGGCTGGATCGGATCAAACGCACCATAGCCACGGATTATGATCTGGCGGTGGAGGTTATCCGCTGTCAACGGCTGATCAAGGGATACGGCGAAACCCACGCGCGCGGCATGGGCAATTTCAACATGATTATGGCCCGCATAGATCAAGGAAAGCTTACCGCGTCAGGTGTTGTTGTGATGCGCACAGCCGCCCTGGCCGATGAAGATGGCATCGCCCTCAAAGATGTTATAGCCAAGGCGGGCTGATGCTCTCTATTGATCTTTCATCACATATGCTATAGAGAATCTTACCTGATGGTTCCCTGATGTTAACGTCAGGGTGAAAAGGGAACATGGTGCGATCCGCCCGTTTGGATCAAGGCCATGGCTATGTCCGTAACTGTATGTGGAGGCCATGCTCACAGACCACTGGGAAACCGGGAAGGCAGAGCAGCAAAGGAAAATTCACAAGCCAGGAGACCTGCCATCTTATCGCCCATCTGACGGTCGGAACAACCGTACAGAGCGGTCTTTCCGTGTCGGCGATAACCTCGTGCGCTGGTTATCGAAATATTTTTCCGATTATCCTCCGTGTCTTTTTTAACCGCCCGTAACCGGGTTACTATTGGGTTGTTTATGGCGAAGGAAGATCACATCAAAAAGATTTTATGGGCAGCCATAGCCTTGATTCTTCTGCCCATCATGGTGCGCGCCGCAGAAATGGATAAGCCGAAAATAGTCTCGCTGGATTATTGCGCCGATCAATATGTGCTGGCCCTCGCCGACCGGGATCAGATCATGGCCCTGTCCATGGATGCGGATCAGGGCCATTCCTTTTATCGGGACCGGGCCCAAGGCCTGCCCAAATTCCACAGCAGCATGGCGGAAATCGTGCAGATGAAGCCTGATCTGGCCGTGCAAAGCTGGCGGGTTACAGCGCGTATGGAGAAAATAATCAACCGGGTCGGAACAAAGCTGATCATACCCAGATACGGCAGCGACCCGGAAATTGTCATCGGCAATGTGCGCCGCGCCGGAGAGAGCTTTGATCAGGCAACACGGGCCGAAACCCTTATCGAAGATTACCGCACCCGCCTTGAAGCCTTGCACAGCATCCCCAAAAGCCCCCTTAAAGCGGCCTATATCACCCCCAGCGGGTTCACCGCCGGCACCGGAACTTTCGTCGATGAGATCATTCAACTGGCTGGTCTGTCCTCCTATGCCGCCGCACGAAATATCGTCGGCTGGCAGTCTCTGCCGCTGGAAGACCTGATCATTGACCCGCCGGATGTTTTTATCGCCAGCTTCTTTGACACCAATCTTAATAGTCA
>DRKK01000323.1 GCA_011051815.1 Sphingomonadales bacterium
TCCATCATTTCCTTAAGTCGTTCCGCCAGAGACGACTTGCCGCCACCCACGGGGCCAAGCAGATAAAGAACCTGTTTGCGTTCTTCAAGGCCCTGGGAGGCATGTTTGAAGAAGCCCACCATGCGCTCAATGGTTTCTTCCATGCCGAAAAATTCTTCAAAACCCTTATATTGTTTGATGGTTCGGTTCATGAAGATGCGCCCGAGGCGCTCATCCCGTGAGGTATCAATCATTTCCGGTTCACCAATCGCCTTGATCATCCGCTCGGCGGCGGTGGAATACATCATTGGGTCCTCTTTGCACCCTCTGAGGTATTCTCTTAGGGAAAGTTCACTTTCCCTTTGTTCATCATATTGGCTGGAATAAAGATCAAAAATATTTTCTGCAACGGACATGGCGGACTCCTTGGCTTCTAGGGTTTAAGGGTCTTGTCAGTTCATTTTGAGGGCTGGCGTGCGGCGCAGCCAAGCTGTTCTGACAAGGTCAGAAGGGAAGCAATGTAAAAGGCCGTGTCTTGTGGACTATTTTAGAGGAAAATCGGCAATTTACGCGACTTCCCTCCCCATATATTTCGTATCGATGCGTTGGATTCGCATCATTATATGCAACTCAATAAAGTAAAATAGAATGGTTATTATTTGATTAAGAATATGGCTAATATGAGGCGGATTTCTTCACATTTAAGTGACCTTATTCTACCATATTCCAGATTAAGGTAAGATTAACGGCTCTTATGATGACGCGCGGTGAAAATTGTTATAGTCTCCTTTTTTTGAAAGCCGTTACGGAATGATGGCAACAGGAAAGAAGGCGTAATGTTAAGTATCATCGGATTAATCGGGGGGCTGTTGCTCCTTATATTCCTCACTATTCGGGGGCTGAATATCTTGATAGCGGCCCCTCTGTGCGCCTTGTTGGTGGCCCTGTTCAGTGGCATCCCGTTGCTGCCCCCCATGGCCGATGGCGGGGCGAATTTTACCGTAAATTATATGACCGGATTTGCCGGGTTCCTGAAAGACTGGTTCATTGTCTTTTTACTGGGTGCTATGTTTGGCAAGGTGATGGAAGACAGCGGGGCGGCGGACAGTGTGGCCCATTGGGTTGTGGCCAAACTCGGCATGCGTCACGCGGCCCTTGCGGTGATTATGGCCTGTGCCATTCTGACCTACGGCGGCGTCAGTGTGTTTGTGGTTGCCTTTTCAGTCTTTCCCATGGCCCTTAGCCTGTTCAAGGAAGCCAACCTGCCGCGCCGCTTCATTCCGGCGGCCTTGGCTTTTGGCTCTGTCACCTTTACCATGACCTCTGCCGGGTCGGTGGAAATTCAGAATTTCCTGCCCATGGAATATCTGGGCACCACCCAGTTTGCCGGCTGGCAGGTGAGCATCTTTGTGGCACTCTTTATGGCCCTGAGCGGTATCTGGTGGTTTGAACGCATGATGAAGCGGGCCGTGGCCGCCGGGGAATGTTATGACGAACGCACAGACGATCCGGCACAGAAATCCTATGACAATCTGCCCAATCCCTTTCTGGGTTTGATCCCGCTGGTCAGTGTCCTGGGGACGTCGTTTTATTTCAGCGTGATCTTGCAATATGGTAAATCCTCGCTCATTGTCGCCCTGCTGGTGGGATTGTTGCTGGCAATAGTCATCTATTGGAAGAAGTTTAATAACCTCGGGGTTGCCTTATCCTCGGCCACATTCGGGGCGTTGGTCGCTATTTCCAACACCTGTGCCGTAGTCGGGTTTGGCAGCATTGCCAAGCTGACCCCGGCATTTAATGATGCGTTGATCTTTATGACATCCATTCCCGGAAACGGTCTGATCGGGGCGGCGGTGGCAATCAGCGTGATCGTGGCCCTCACCGGATCCGCCTCTGGCGGGCAGGCCATTGCCTTACCCCTGATTGCGCCCCATTATCTGGAGGCCGGTGTGGACCCGGATGCTCTGCATCGGGTGATTGCCATAACGTCCGGCGGGCTGGATAGCCTGCCCCATAATGGCTATGTGGTAACCACAATCCGGGCCATTTGCGGTGAGACCCACCGAACGGCCTATCTGCCGCTGGCGGCGCTGACGGTGGTTATTCCGTTTGTCGGGGCGATTCTGGCTATTGCCCTGTTTGCGATGGGGCTATAGATGATGGACCCTTATGCGGACTATATAAGAATATTGGGCCGGGGGCCGACAAAGTCCCGCCATCTGACCCAGACGGAAGCAGAGGCGGCTTTCGCGGGTGTTCTGTCTGGGGAGATGTCGGATCTGCAGATCGGGGCCCTGTTGCTTTTGTTGCGTTATCGAAGTGAAAGTCCGGCGGAACTTGCCGGGATTGTGACCGCCATGCGCCGCCATATAGAGGCGCAGGCGGCTTGTGAGTTTGAAAATCTAATCGACTGGCCCAGCACTTCTTCGGGCAAAAGCCGCCGTCTGCCGTGGTTTCTGCTGTCGGCCAAATTGCTGGCGGCGAATGGTCATAAGATTTTCATGCACGGGTTTAACAGCCATCTGGATAATGGCCTTCTGACGGAGGATTGTCTTGAAGCCGTAGGGGAAAAACCGGCGGCGTCCTTGGCGGCGGCGCGCCACAAGTTAGAGA
>DRKK01000324.1 GCA_011051815.1 Sphingomonadales bacterium
AAGAGGCATAAACCCGGTTTTTGCCGCCCCATACCCCGATAATCAGGAACATGGGGATCAGCCCGCCCTCAAAGAACAGGTAAAACAGCACAATATCCAGCGCACAGAAAACCCCGATCATCAGCGTTTCCAGAATCAGGAACGCAATCAGATATTCCTTGACCCGGCTATGCACCGTTTCCCATCCGGTCAGGATGACGATGGGCATGATAAAGGTGGTCAACATCACAAACAGGATCGAAATGCCATCAACCCCCATGTGATAATTGATATTATCGCCAAGCCAGCTGGCCTGCTCCACGAACTGAAAATCGGCAGTGGTTTTGTCAAAACTGAACCACAAAATCAGGGAAGCAAAGAAGGTAAAGACCGTCACCCACAGGGCCGCATTGCGGGCATTACGATCCGCATTCTCCCCCTTGGTCAACAGAATGAACACAACCCCCAACAGAGGCAGGAAAGTGATGATTGAAAGAATTGGAAAATGTTCCATTAGCTTGCTCCCCCCCCGGAAATAAAGACGAACCATGTGACAAAGGCGGCAACACCCATCAGCATGGCAAAGGCATAATGATAGACATAGCCGCTTTGCAGGGCGCGGAACCGTCGGGCAAGGGCCATAACGCTGGCCGCCGCGCCGTCCGGACCATAACGGTCAATGATATTTTCATCGCCCTTCTTCCACAGGAATACACCCAGCCGCTTGGCCGGATTAACGAACAGAAAGTCATAAATCTCATCCACATACCATTTGTTATAGAACAGGGCATAGAGATAGCGGAAAGTGCCTGCGAACTGGGCCGGGGTTTCCGGCTTCCATATATAGGCATAAACGGCCACCAAAAAACCAACGACCATGACGATGAACGGTGCGGTTCCGACCCATCCGGGGATATGGTGGGCTTCTTCCAATACATTATTGGCCGCATCCTTCAGGAACAGGGCATGACCCCAGAAATCCTCATAATGAAGCCCGATGAAATAATCCTTGAACAGGAACCCGGCAGCGACAGCCCCCGCCGCCAGGACGTAAAGCGGTACCATCATCCAGTTGCCACTTTCATGAACATGATCCTGTACGGATTCGCTGGCCCGGCTTTTACCAAAAAATGTCATAAACATCAGACGCCAGCTATAGAAAGAGGTCAAGAGCGCCGCCAACACGCCCATGGCAAAGGCATAGCCGCCAAAGGAAGATTCAGAAGCAAAAGCGGCCTCGATAATCATATCCTTGGAATAATATCCGGCGAAGAAAGGAAAACCGGTCAGGGCCAATGTGCCGATCAGCATCATGATAAAGGTACCGGGAATTTTCTTGCGCAATCCGCCCATTTTCCGCATGTCCTGTTCATCGCTCATAGCATGAATTACCGAGCCGGAGCCTAAGAACAATAACGCTTTAAAGAAAGCATGGGTGAACAGATGGAATATAGCAGCCCCATAGGCCGATACGCCAAGGGCAAAGAACATATAGCCCAACTGGGAACAGGTGGAATAGGCAATCACCCGCTTGATGTCTGTCTGGGTCGTCCCGATGGTCGCGGCAAAGATCGCCGTTGACGCCCCGATCAGGGTTACAAAGGCCAGCGCATCGGGGGAATATTCAAATATCGGTGATGTCCGGGCCACCATAAAGACACCCGCCGTCACCATAGTCGCCGCATGGATAAGGGCAGACACCGGGGTTGGCCCCTCCATAGCGTCCGGCAACCAGGTATGCAGACCAAGCTGAGCCGACTTGCCCATGGCACCGATGAACAGCAAAATGCAAATGGTGGTAATCAGATCCAGGTCCATCCACAGGAAGTGAATTTGCTGTCCCACCAAATCCGGTATTTTTGCAAACACCGTATCAAAATCCACGGAACCAGTGACCATAAAGATGGCAAATATTCCCAGAGCAAAACCAAAGTCACCAACCCGGTTGACGATGAAAGCCTTGATGGCCGCCGCGCAGGCAGACGGCTTTTTATACCAGAAACCGATCAGCAAGTAAGACGCCAGCCCCACCCCTTCCCAGCCAAAGAACATCTGGACAAAATTATCCGCCGTCACCAGCATCAGCATGGCAAAGGTGAAAAAGCTCAAATATGCCATAAAACGTGGTTTATGGGGATCGTGGCTCATATAGCCAACGGAATAAATATGGACCAGTGAGGACACCGTATTAACCACCACCAGCATCACCGCTGTCAGGGTGTCAACCTTGAACCCCCAATTGAAAGTAAGGTCGCCGGAACTGACCCATGTCATAATGGTCACATGATCCACCGTATGGCCAAAACCGATCTGAAACAGGACAACCCATGACAGGATGGCTGAAATTATCAGGGAACCACAGGTAATGATCTGCGCCCCCTTGTCGCCAAGCCGCCGCCCGAACAGGCCAGCAATAATGGCGGCAAGAAGGGGTCCGAAAACAATTATCTGATACATTTTATGACTTATCCTTTCATCAGATGTATGTCTTCAACCGCGATCGACCCGCGATTTCGATAATAGATAACAAGGATGGCCAGACCAATGGCCGCCTCCCCCGCCGCAACCGTCAGGATAAACATGGTAAAGACCTGCCCCACCATGTCATGGAGGTAAGACGAAAATGCAACGAAATTAATATTGACCGCCAGCAGGATAAGCTCCACCGACATCAGGATAATAATCACATTCTTCCGGTTCAGAAAAATACCGAAGATGCCAATGGTAAACAACATGGCCGCCACGGTCAGATAATGTACGAGTCCGATTTCCATCATATTTCCCTACCCTAACCCTTGACCGGGTTTCACTTTAACAATGTCATAGGCATCGCCGCGACGATGCATAACCTGTTCGTTGATATTCTGTTTCTTGACGCCGGGGCGCTTGCGATGGGTCAGCACAATGGCCCCGATCATCGCCACCAGCAGAATCAGGCCCGCCATCTGAAACAGGAAGATATATTTGGTATAAATCAGACTGCCCAAGGCTTCCGTATTGGTCATCTGATCCAGCGCCGGAATGGCGGTCGCCGGGTCCGTGGTCACCGGACCGCCAAGGCCCCAGCCCATACCGACCAGCACCAGCTCCACCAGCAGGATAACCCCGATCAATCCACCAATGGGCAGATATTTCTGAAATCCCTTGCGCATCTCGCTATAATCAATATCCAGCATCATCACCACAAACATGAACAGAACCGCCACCGCGCCCACATAGACAATCACCAAAATCATGGCGACAAATTCCGCACCCAGCAGAACGAACAACCCCGCAGAGTTAAAGAAAGCCAATATGAGATACAGCACCGAATGCACCGGGTTGCGGCTTGATATAACCATGATCCCGGAAAAGACCATGACGATGGCAAAAAGATAAAAGCATAATGTATAAATCATAGTCTCTACCTGTAG
>DRKK01000325.1 GCA_011051815.1 Sphingomonadales bacterium
CCGCTCCACAAGTTTCCAGAAATTTTTGATAACTTCCGGATTACGGCATCCTGATGCTGTAGCAATAATAACCTTTGCCCCGGCCAGAAACGGGGCCAGCCCGGTGACCATCACGGCGCTGGCGTGAAATAACGGCAAACCGCATAAGCCCGCCGAAGCGTTTGAAAAATGACCGATGGTGGCAATTGTCCATGCCATATATACTTGATTGCTACCGGCCCACATGGCCAGTTTAGGCATGCCGGTTGTCCCGCCTGTATGAAAATATGCCGTGATTTCATCACTGGCCCTTTCGCGGACCTGTTCAGGTTTAACCGCGTTCATTTCATCATCAAGGTCAAGCAGGGCAATATTTTCACGAAGTTCATTCCTATCCCTGATTTCATTTAAAACGCAGGACGGTTTGTTTGAATACAGGCGCTGTTCATCGACGATAAACAGCGTTTCGACTTGCGGCACTCCATTGACGGCCTGCATGGTTTTTGTCCATATATCCGGATCATAATCGGGAGAAAGTACCACCAGAATCTTTGTTCCGGCCTTGCGCATGATTGCGGCGATCTGGGAACTTTCAAGAAATGGATTTATCGGATTGACGATTCCAGCGGCCTGTGCCCCCCACAGGATATAATGGGTATGGGGAAGATTTGGCAGCAGCATCGAAACAACGTCATCCTTTCCGATACCCAGCCGATCAAACAGGTTGGCGATGCGCATGACCCGGTCATAAAATTTTGAATATGTCAGGGAGAAGACCGGCGAATTATCTGTGGCGCTGCTGATATATTCTATTGCTGTGTTGTCTCCAAACGCCCGGGCGCTGTGACGCAGAATCTGAAGAGGCGTTTTTGGTAAATTACGGGACTCCCAAGGCACAGATTCAATGATACGAATATCATTCAAATCGCGTATTGGTATCATCTGCTCAAGGGGTCTGGCATAATTCAAGGCAAAGCTCTCCCATACATGGTTTCGCTGGAAAAAATGTCATTGTGGAAAATTGTTAATTAGTCAGTTTGGATTACGTAACCATTCAGGCGGGGATTGCTGTCGTAATTCACGGGGAGAGACATCGAATTTCTGTCTGAAGGACCGACTGAAATATGAACTGGAAGAGAAGCCGCTGCTAAAAGCAATTTCTGTTATGGTTTTCTGCTGGTGCAGGGGCGATAACAACATTACCCGTGCCAGCTCCAGCCGTCTGTCATTGATATAGCCGGCAAT
Organism: Sphingomonadales bacterium; assembly: GCA_011051815.1. Classification (GTDB taxonomy): domain Bacteria; phylum Pseudomonadota; class Alphaproteobacteria; order Sphingomonadales; family Emcibacteraceae; genus Paremcibacter. The sequence continues at coordinate 1,225 of DRKK01000325.1, forward strand.
CGACAAGTCAGCTGATTTAAAAAGCTTCTGGACATAACGTGGAGACATGCCAAAATTTAGGGCAATCATCGGTGTTCCGAGGGTCTCATTTGATATGTTTTCCTGTATGAAAGACTTCATATGGCGCAATGTCGCCGTTCTGGCCGTCGTTTCCGACATATGAAAGTCAACATTGCTTTGTAAGGACAGGGCAAATAAATCAAGCAGTTGCTGACAGACTGCCAGATATTCCTGACGGGTAAAATTCTGCTCTGTGGCAATGGATTTAAGAAAATTCAGGGTAACTTTGGCAATGCCCTTATGGCCGTTTATCACAACTCCACAGGCCGCTTGCGGGTCTGCAATTCTGTGTTCAAGCATGTAACGCGGGATTTTAAACAGAATACCTTTTTGGGCATCCGTTTGAGCAATCGTGACTTCCCTTGAATAATCAAGCAGACAAAATTGTCCGGGTCCGAAGGAAAAAGAACGCCCCTGCTGTTCACCATGATAGGAGCTTGATGTCGGGGCCAGAAATTCAAAATCATCACAGGGGTCTTCGCGGATATTTTTTACCGTTCTCTGATAAATTCCTGGCGATGTTCTGTAATATACAGTCTGGATATTTCCGGCTTCCTGACGATGCAGGGCGGCGTCCGGTAACTGGTCTTCCTCCCAGCTGGTATCAAGTTTGCAGTGAAGATCGTCTATGGTTTCTTTCCAGAAAGCACCAATATCCTTGCCCGACACATCCTGCGTCGAGATAATATGGTTTATATATTTGTCTTTGTTCTTTTCCATCTGGTTTTCTGGTCTCTGCTTTTCTGCACTGTATCACTGTCAGGATTATTTGCCAAATTTTGATGCATGGCTTGTTTTGTCTCCGGCCAAGTGTTTTTTCAGTGTGCTGTCTTGTCTAGCCCTGTCCCGATTTAACAATAACGACATTAATGCTGCAGACTTGCACTGATGCGAACAAAATAAAGTACACAGGCGTATTCCGCTGTTATCACCCCCATAAGCTGTTGACTCCTTACAGAAAATTACCCGATATGAGCAACAGAAACCACATGGGAGACCTTAAATGAATGAGACTTTTCGCCGCGTTGTTACCGGGCTGAATGATAATGGAAAATCCTGCGTTACCATAGATGGTCCCCCCGGAAAATGGATTGATGAGGCCGCTGGCGGGTTATTTTCTCTGTGGCAATCGGAAAATTCTGTTCGCCCGAGGGAAAGGGGTGATGCCGCACAGAATCGTCTGGTGCTTAATCCCCCGGAAGGTGGGTCGCGGGTGATGTTTTTTACCCTGCCACCGATCCCGGAGGATACGCCGAGAGATATGCTCGAAGCCGCCACGGCTCATGCCTTTGAACAGATCGATGCAACAGGAAATCGCGTTGACACATCACGTCATCCGGCCATGCACCAGACCGATACCATAGATTATGTGGTTGTCCTGTCCGGCGAGGTCAAATTAATGCTGGATGAAGATATTGTTGAACTTAAACCCTTTGATGTTGTTGTTCAGCGTGCAACCAACCATGCATGGTTCGCCATGAACGGCAAACCGGCGCTTATGGCGGCTATCCTGATTGATGCCGATGTGGACCGGTCATAATGAAGATTAAAGGACAGACAGCTATCGTCTTCGGCGGCGCATCCGGATTGGGAAAGGCCTGTGCAACAGCCCTGATGGAGGCGGGGGCGAATGTTGCCATCATTGATATAAATGAGGAACAGGGGGGTGAGGCAGCCTGCCAAACCGGCGCCCTGTTTATCAAAGCCAGTGTGGCAGAGGCCGATGAGGTTGCCTGTTCTCTGGACAGGGTTGCCCAACATTTTGGCGCGCCTGCGCGGATTATTCTGAATGCTGCCGGTGTTGCCGCGCGGGAGGGACGTATTGCCAGCCCCAAAGCGCCGGCATCCCTGACAATGTTTAAAAAAATATCTTCGGTAAATGTAACCGGGGCCTTTAATGTCATCAGTCAGACGGCTCATGCCATGATGTCCCTTGACCCGGAGGAGGGTGGCGAACGGGGTATCATCGTCAGTATTGCATCAATCGCGGGCGAAGACGGACCGGTGGGAAGTTTTGCCTATGCCAGCACAAAAGCGGCGGTTATCGGCATGACATTACCGGCTGCCCGTGATCTTGCCCCGTTTGGTATCCGTGTGATGTGCCTGTCCCCCGGGGCGTTTGATACGCCGATGTTGCGGTCTATGGGTGAGAAGGATCTATCCGCTGCCTTGCGCCTCATTCCGTTTCCCGGACGCGCCGGAGATCCCGCAGAATTAGGCCGGTTATTTTGCCATGTCATTGAAACGCCGTTGCTGAACGGCACCAATATTCGTGTGGATGCCGCCGCACGTTTAGCTCTAATATAAGGACGATATATGCCTGAATTTAAAACATTGAAATATCATGTGTCTGATAACAGGGTTGCGACCATAACGCTTGCCAGGCCTGCAAAGCGCAATGCACA
>DRKK01000326.1 GCA_011051815.1 Sphingomonadales bacterium
AGGCGGGCCGGGTGAGCAGTTATTTGCGCTTTATCCGCCGTCCACGCAGCCTATAGGTTCATTGGGCCTACTATTCGCTTGAAGTTCTTTAACTTTCGACTATATATATAGCAACCGAATCACTTGAGATGTTTGAAAGTGCGGGCAAGTGTTTCACTGGCCTGCTTTTTTATTTGGTTAAGATAAACTGGAAATATGCGTGTCGTCACAGATAAGCCTGTTGCATAAAATAATTGACCCGGTCGCTGAAGCTATGGGCTATGAGGTCGTCCGGATCGCCTTGCAGAATTCTGCACGCGGCGGCCCGATGACCCTTCAGGTTATGGCGGAACGTCCCGATGGCACCATGTTGATTGAGGATTGCACGAAGCTGAGCCGGGAAATATCCGTAATTCTGGATGTGGAAGACCCCATTTCAGCGGAATATATACTGGAGGTTAGCACCCCCGGTATTGACCGACCCCTGACACGGCGCAAGGATTTTGAAAATTATGCCGGATATGAGACCAAGATAGAATTGTCCATCCCGGAAGACGGACGGCGGCGCTACCGGGGTACATTGCTGGGGATTACGGATGATACGGTGAAGATTGAAGTTGACGGTGAGGTTTTTGATGTGGATTTTAACAACATCAACCGATCAAAACTGGTAATGACGGATGAACTGCTGGCAGCGGCATCACAGGGGTGATATGCGGCCAGTGAACAGACGATAAACAAATTAAAGGCAAGATGGCTCATAACGGGCTGAACGGAGTTCAAGACATGACAACGGCGGTAAGTGCGAACAGGATTGAATTGCTGCAAATAGCAGATGCGGTTGCGCGGGAAAAGAATATCGACAAGGAGATCGTGCTGGAGGCTTTGGAAGAAGCCATTCAGAAAGCGGCCCGGTCCCGTTACGGTGCCGAAAATGAAATCAAGGCCCATATCGAGCGGAAAACTGGCGATATTAAACTCTACCGGGTGTTGGAAGTTGTGGAACATGTGGAAAATCATGCCACGGAATTGACCCTGAAAGATGCTGAGAAGATGAAAGAAGGGGCCGTCATTGGCGATCTTCTGGCGGACGAACTCCCGCCTATCGATTTTGGCCGGGTGGCCGCCCAGACCGCAAAGCAGGTTATCGTTCAGAAAGTCCGCGATGCGGAACGTGAACGCCAGTATAAAGAATATCAGGACCGCATTGGTGAGATCATCAATGGTGTGGTCAAGCGGGTTGAATATGGCAATGTGATCGTGGATGTAGGGCAGGCCGAAGCCATTATTCGCCGGGACCAGATGATCCCGCGTGAACATATGCGTAACGGGGACCGGATCCGGGCCTATATTATGGATGTGCGCCAGGAATTACGTGGCCCGCAAATCTTTCTGTCCCGGTCTCATCCTGACTTTATGGCCAAATTGTTCACCCAGGAAGTGCCGGAAATCTATGACGGTATTATCGAGATTGTCGGTGTGGCCCGTGATCCGGGCAGCCGGGCGAAAATCGCGGTCAATAGTGCCGACAGCTCCATCGATCCGGTCGGGGCCTGTGTCGGTATGCGCGGCAGTCGGGTACAGGCGGTGGTTAACGAGCTTGCGGGTGAGAAAATTGACATCATTCAATGGTCTGCAGACCCGGCAACCTTTATCATCAGCGCATTGGCCCCCGCCGATGTGGCCAAGGTCGTGCTGGACGAAGACCGCAAACGCATTGACGTCGTGGTGCCGGAAGATCAGCTCAGTCTGGCCATTGGCCGCCGGGGACAGAATGTACGCCTTGCCTCGCAACTAAGTGGCTGGCAGGTGGACATCATGACCGAAGCTGCAGAATCAGAAAAACGTCAGGCCGAATATAAAGCCTGCACCGACCTGTTTGTTGAACAGCTGGACGTGGATGAGACATTGGCCCTGTTGCTGGTGGCGGAAGGTTTCCGCACCATGGAAGAAGTGGCCTATGTGGCACCAGAGGAATTTGCCGGTATTGAGGGTTTTGACGAAAGCCTGGTGGAAGAGCTGCAAAATCGCGCCCGTGAATCACTGGACCGCGCCTCTGCTGTGTCCGAAAAGGCCCGGGTTGAATTGGGTGTATCGGATGAAATCGCCGCTATTGAGGGCCTGACCACTGCCATGATGGTGACATTGGGCGAAGCGGGTATCAAGACATTGGATGATCTTGGCGATCTGGCAGCTGATGAGTTGATCAGCAAGGAAGACGGTATTCTGCGCGATACCAACCTGACGGAAGAGCAGGCCAACGAAATCATCATGGCTGCCCGCGCCCATTGGTTCGAGGATGAGGAAACAGAAGCAGACGCTACAGAGGAAGACGCTACAGAGGAAAAAGCTGTAGAGGCTGAATAGTTCAAGTGCGCATGGAATTGCTGTGACAAAGAATATTCGCCAAAAGAAAACCAGAGAAAGAAAATGTCTGGTCAGCGGAAAAACATATGCGGCTCATGAGATGATCCGCTTTGTTGTGGACCCGCAAGGCCGGGTGGTCCCGGATGTGGCGGCGAAATTACCGGGGCGTGGGGGCTGGATACTGGCGGATCGTGCGACACTGGAAAGCGCGGTAAAGAAAAAGATTTTTGTCCGTTTTGGACATCGGGTGTTAATGTCACCGTCCCGTAAAGCCACAGATGTGGAGGAACTGGACGGCATGGAAAAAGAACAGGTCTCAGGCCGCAAGACACCGGTTCTGGTGGATGATGACCTGCTGGATACAGTGGTGCGGTTGCTTGGGCAGAGGTGCCTGAACTATCTGGGGCTGGTCAATCGGGCCGGACTGTTGGTGTCAGGTTTTGAAAAGGTACGGGCCCTTTTGAAAGCGGATAAATGCCGGGCAGTGATTACGGCGAAGGACGCGGCAGAAGATGGGCGGCGTAAAATATTTTCAGGGACAGGGAATGTTCTTGATAAATTGCGGATGATTGATATGTTCACCCGCGAAGAGTTGGGACAAACATTGGGTTTGTCAAATGCGGTGCATGTGGCATTATTGCCCGGCGGAATGACGGAAAGCTTTTTAAATGAGTTTTCCCGGTATGAAGGTGTTGTTATGCGATAATATACTGGCATAATATCCCTTATTAAAATAAGTGGCTGAAGGCGAATATAGAATGAGTGACGATAAAGACACACAAAAGAAATTGTCGATATCAGGCAGGAAAACACTGCAATTGAAGCCATCAGGGGCAACAGCGGCGGCGGGATCACGCGCGTCTGGCGGCGTGGTTGTTCAGCGCAAGAAAAAGCTGATGCTGAAACCCGGTGAGGAAAAGGCGGCGGCTCCGGCACCGGCGGCTCCCAAGACTCTGACACCGAAAAAGAAAGTTTTGTCTTCTGCGCGTCCTGCTGAAAAGCCGGCGTCAGGCGGTCGGAAGCTGACCGAGAGCGAAATGAAAGCCCGCGCTCATGCACTTGAGGTGGCCAAGGTAGAGGCCGAAAAACGTGCTAAAGCCGAAGCAGAAGCGGCAAAACGCAGGGCTGTAGAAGAGGCTGCCCGTGCCATATCAAATAAAGAGCAAGCCGAGAAAGACGCGAAAACCGCCAAGAAGACGGCGGTGGATGACGCTAAATTTCAGGCTGATATAGAGGTCAAGAAAAAGGTTGAAGCTGAGTTAAAGGCCAAGGCAGAGCAGGAAGAAAAGCAAAAGCAGGCAACTGAAAAAGCCAAAGCGACCCCGGCGGCGAAAAAACCGCAACCGGCGGCAAAACCGGCTGTGGAAAACCGGCCAAGCGTAAAGCCTGCGCGTGGTCGCGGGGAACCCGCCCGGCGTACAGGTCGCCTGACGGTAACACAGGCCCTGTCTGGCGGCGCTCAGGAACGCCAGCGCAGTTTTGCCGCCCTGAAACGGGCGCGCGCCAAGGAACGGCGCAAGGGTGGTCAGGCCCCTCAACAAAAACTATTCCGTGAGGTGATCATTCCCGACATGATTACGGTGGCCGAACTGGCCAACCGGATGACGGAAAAAACCGTTGATGTGATCCGCGCACTTATGAAAATGGATGTGATGGCCACGGCGGCACAGGAAATTGATCAGGATACGGCGGAATTGATCGTTGAAGAATTCGGCCATAAGGTAAAGCGTGTCAGCGCAGCTGATGTGGAAATTGATCTTACGGGTCCGGAAGATAACGAGGCCGATCTGGTCTTGCGTGCGCCGGTTGTGACGGTCATGGGCCATGTTGACCATGGTAAAACATCGGTTCTGGATGCCTTCCGCAAATCAAAGGTTGTGGCTGCAGAGGCCGGAGGCATTACCCAGCATATCGGGGCCTATCAGGTGCGCATGTCCAACGGTGAAAAGGTCACATTCCTTGATACACCGGGCCATGCCGCTTTCTCTGCTATGCGGTCACGCGGGGCCAGCGCCACGGATATTGTGATCCTTGTGGTTGCTGCCGATGACAGCATCATGCCCCAAACCATTGAGGCCATCAGCCACGCCAAGGCGGCGGAAGTTCCGATCATCGTGGCGATCAATAAAATCGACAAGCCGGGGGCCAATCCGGATAAGGTGCGTCAGGACCTGTTGCAGCATGAAGTCTTTGTGGAAAGCATGGGCGGTGAGATTCTGGATGTGGAAATATCCGCGCTGAAAGGCACCAATCTGGACAAGTTGGAAGAAGCCATCCAGTTGCAGGCAGAATTGCTTGACCTGAAAGTGAATAAAAACCGGAACGCCAGCGGCGTTGTGGTCGAAGCCCGCCTTGACAAGGGTCAGGGCTCCGTGGCGACAATTTTGGTTCAGCGCGGCACGTTGAAAGTTGGTGATATTTTCGTTTGTGGTAATGAATGGGGCCGGGTACGGGCCATGCTCAACGATCATGGGCGCAATGTGAAAAAAGCCGAACCTTCTGTTCCTGTGGAAATTCTGGGCCTGAATGGTCTGCCAAGATCCGGGGACAGCTTTATTGTGGTTGAGAGTGAGGCCAAGGCCCGCGAAGTGTCTGAATTCCGTAAAAACCGCGAAAGACTGGAAAAAGAGGCCGCTCCGAAAGCGACTCTCGAAGCCATGTTTGAAAAACTGAATGCCAAGCAGGCAGAGATCGTGCCTTTGGTGATCAAGGCTGATGTGCAGGGGTCATCAGAGGCCATAGTTGGCGCATTGGAAGCCATGAATACGGACGAGGTGCAGGCAAAAATTCTTCATTCTGCGGTCGGCGGTATTTCAGAATCAGACGTGACATTGGCCTCAGCATCCGGCGCGCCTATTTTGGGCTTTAATGTTCGGGCCAGCCGCAAGGCTGCCGATCTTGCCCATCAGGAAGGCGTTGAAATCCGCTATTATTCTGTGATCTATGATCTGGTGGATGACATCAAGGCAGTTATGTCAGGCAAGCTGGCACCGGAATTGCGCGAGACCATTCTGGGCTCTGCGGAAATTCTCGACATCTTCTCTGCGGGTAAAACCGGCAAGGCGGCGGGTTGTCTGGTGCTGGACGGTGTCATGCGCAAAGGGGCCAAAGCGCGTCTCTTGCGGGATGATGTGGTGATCTTTGAGGGCGACCTCGGCTCATTGCGGCGGTTTAAGGATGACGTGGAAGAAGTGGCCTCCGGGGTTGAATGCGGCATGAATTTCGCCAGCTATAACGACC
>DRKK01000327.1 GCA_011051815.1 Sphingomonadales bacterium
ATGCAGGATGAGATTTTCGGCCCTCTCTTGCCACTTATGCCCTATGATAACGAAGGTGAAATAATCGAATATATCAACGCCCGGCCCCGGCCCTTGGCGCTCTACCTATTGGGTAAAGACCCGGCGGGAGACCAAATACGGCAGAAAACCATTGCCGGCGGTGTGGCTTACGACGAATTCCTGCTTCATGTGGGTCAGGAAGACCTACCCTTTGGCGGCACTGGCGCATCTGGCATGGGACATTATCACGGTTATGACGGCTTTAAGACCTTTTCCCATAGCATGAGCGTTTTTAAAAGGGGTCCCATCGACATTATGGGCTTGCTACAGGCCCGCCCGCCTTTCGGCCCAAGATTTCGGGCCTATATCAAGCAGGAGCTAAAGAAATAGGATATTAAGGCCAATTATGATATAATGAAACTTAAGGGTGTGGGAAATATATTGGTAATCACGTGAAAACGATGTGGTGGAATATATGCGCACTGTTCATAAAATAGTTTTTTCATTGTTGATTCTGCTGGTCCTCGGCGGGTGTAGCGTCGTTAAAACACAGGACCCGGTATATTCTGCTACGGTTATCACCCGTGCGGATCTTTTGTCTGGTGAGGCTTTGTTGGGGCCAAAGTCAAAAGACATGATCCTGCCTGAGGATCGTGTCATGCAGATAAATAATTCTATGCGACAATATCTGAACAGATATGTTCCGCGCACTTACGTTGAAACAACCCGGGTTAAGGTTTTGGCCAGAATGATTTTTGGACAGGGGGCGCTGGGCATGACATATGATGCATCGCAAACCCATACTGCCCGGGATGCCTTTCTGAAAACCGAAGGCAATTGTCTGGCCTTCAGCTATCTGTTTGCCGCTCTTGCCCGGGAACAGGGTCTTAAGGTCAGCTTTCAGGAGGTGGAAATCCCGCCCGAATGGAGCAGCGCTGGGGATGGCCTTTATTATTTGAGCCGTCATGTGAATATTCGCATTCATATGAGGGAGGCGCGTGATCTTGTCGTTGATATAGACCGGATAAATTACAAAAGTCATTATCGGGCATGGAAGATTTCCGATAATATTGCTATTGCCCTTTATTATGGTAATAAGAGTACGGATTACCTCTATGACGGTGATTATGAAAATGCTTTTCGGTATCTGGTCAAGGGCTTGAAACTGGCCCCGCACGAAGCGGCTCTCTGGTCTAATCTAGGGGTTTTATACCGGATGAAAGAAATATATAGCTATGCTGAGAAGGCTTATTTCATCGCGTTGAAATATGATACTTCCAACCAGTCGGCCCTCAGCAATCTAAGCGTCTTATATGATCATATGGGTGAGGTGGAAAAATCGGAATATTATTTCCGTCTGGCTAAAGAACATCAGATGAAAAATCCCTATTACCGTTATCATCAGGCGCAGGAGGCTTTTGATGTGGGGGATTATGATCTTGCGTTATATCATTTAAAAAGTGCCTTGAAGCGGCGGAAAAATGAACGGAAATTTTATAATTTAATGGCAATAACCTATGTTCAACTTGGGGAAGGGGAAAAAGCTGATCAGGCTTGGGCTAAGGCAAGGGAGCTGGTGTCTTATCCTTAGCGGCCATTTCAGCTTTATAGCGAATCTGTTGTTTGATTCGGTTCCACTGGACATTGGCTTTTTTCAGATTTTCTGCCTTATCCTGTTGCCAGAGTCTGCGGGTTTGGCCGGAATAGAAAAGATACAGCTTACCGTCTGAAATTTCCCAAAGATCCGGGGTTGCGGGTTGTGACAAGCCACCGGTCGCCATGCCGTAAGGGTCATGCCCACCGTAAGCCGGGGCAAATTTTTCGGGATCTTGGGAAAAGGCCTGACGGTTTTCAAGGCTTGTGAAATACCATGTGGTTCCGGCCCAGGTGACCTGAAAATTCTCTTTGCCCTTCATGGGCTGCCCAATCGTATGATAGGCCACTGTATCAAAGCCTTCGATGGCAATGCCCTGTCTGTTGGCATAGGCCACGGCGGCACTGTCGCTACTCTGATAGGTCAGGTAAAAGGAAAACCCGCCGCCAATGACCACCACCAGCAGGGAGAGCAGCATAATTGCTTTTGTAAAACCATTCATGGGACGGGTCTATCGGGTTGGAACAGGCTCATCACCCCGGTAATCGTAAAAACCGCGTCGGACTTTTTGTCCGATCCACCCGGCTTCCACATATTTGACCAGCAGCGGGCAGGGGCGATATTTGGTATCGGCCAATCCCTCATAGAGCACCTGCATGATTGACAGGCAGGTATCAAGCCCGATGAAATCTGCCAGCTGTAAAGGTCCCATGGGATGATTGGCCCCGAGCCGCATGGCCTTGTCAATGGCTTCCACCGACCCAACCCCTTCATACAGGGTATAGATCGCCTCATTGATCATGGGTAGCAACAACCGGTTCACAATAAAAGCCGGGAAATCTTCGGAGTTGGCGGATGTTTTACCAATTTTCTCAATGAAGGTTTCTGCTATGTGATAGGTTTCTTCGCTGGTGGCAATGCCCCTGATCAATTCCACAAGTTTCATCACCGGCACCGGATTCATGAAATGCAGACCAATGAATTTTTCCGGCCGGTCCGTGGTTGAGGCCAACCGGGTGATGGAGATGGAGGACGTATTGGTCGCCAAAATAGCATCGGCTTTCAATAGGGGACATATATCCTGAAAGATGGCAATTTTAACCTGCTCATTTTCTGTTGCGGCCTCAATAGCCAGATCAACCTCAGAAAACCCATCAAGGGAGATGCTTGTTGTGATACGGTCAACGGCGGCCTTGGCCACCTCTTCTGACAGGTAACCCTTGGATACCTGACGGTGAAGATTTTTCTCAATCTTGGCCACTGCTTTTTGCAGGGCCTCTTCGCTAATATCGCTCAGCAGGACATCATATCCTGCCACGGCAAAGACATGGGCAATGCCGTTGCCCATTTGACCTGCGCCTATTATCCCGACATGTTGTACCATTCTGGGGTCTTTCTTTACACTTTAAATACTTATGATAACTCTTTTTCAAGTTCTGGCAAAGCCTGAAATAAATCCGCGACCAAACCATAGTCCGCCACCTGAAATATGGGGGCTTCCTCATCTTTGTTGATGGCCACGATGACCTTGCTGTCTTTCATCCCGGCCAGATGCTGAATCGCCCCGGAAATCCCAACGGCAATATAGAGGTCAGGGGCAACGATCTTGCCCGTCTGGCCCACTTGATAGTCATTGGGGACAAAGCCCGCATCAACCGCTGCGCGTGAGGCGCCGACGGCGGCGCCAAGTTTGTCAGCGACAGCTTCTACAAGGGCGAAATTCTCGCCGCTGCCCATGCCGCGCCCACCGGAAATGATGATCTTGGCACTGGTTAGCTCCGGCCGTTCCGACTTGGACAGTTCCGCACTGACAAAGCTGGACAGGCCGGGGTTTTCGGCGGCGTCAATATTTTCAATGGCGGCGGAACCGCCCTCTGTGGCGGCGGCGGGAAAAGCCGTGGTCCGAACCGTGATCAGCTTTTTGGCATCGCTGGACTGGACGGTGGCAATGGCATTCCCGGCATAGATGGGCCGCTTGAATGTATCAGCGCTTTCGATGGAAATAATGTCTGAAATCTGCGCCATATCCAAAAGAGCCGCCACCCGGGGCATGAAATTTTTACCCGTGGTTGTGGCCGCGACCAGAATAGCGTCATAACCATCCGCCAGCTTGACCACCAACGGCGCGATGACCTCGGCCAAAGGATGGGCATAATCGGCGTTGTCCGCTACCAGAACTTTCGCAACCCCGGCGACTTTTGCGGCGGCTTCGGCAACGGCGGCGCAACCGGATCCGGCCACCAGAATATCCACATCGCCCAGCTTCGCGGCGGCAGTGACCGCATTCAGGGTGCTGTCTTTCAGAACCGCATTATCATGGTCGGCAATTACAAGTGATGTCATGATTAGATTACTCCTGCTTCGTCACGCAATTTTGCGACCAGTTCGGCCACGCTTTCCACGATGATCCCGGCTTCCCGTTTTGAAGGTTCCTCAACCTTTAATGTAATAACGCGCCGCGCGGTATCCACACCGTAATCGGCAGGCTCCTTGGTATCCAGCGGCTTGCGCTTGGCCTTCATAATGTTGGGCAGGGAGGCATAACGCGGTTCATTAAGGCGCAGGTCCGTGGTCACAACGGCGGGCAGGGTCAATTTGACCGTTTCCAGACCGCCGTCAATTTCGCGGGTCACATTGACTGACCCGTCACTGATCGCCACCTCGGACGCGAAAGTGCCTTGTGGCCAACCAAGCAGGGCCGCCAGCATCTGTCCGGTCTGGTTACAATCATTGTCGATGGCTTGCTTGCCCAACATGACCAGCCCCGGATTTTCTTCTTCCGTAATGGCTTTGAGAATTTTGGCGATGGCCAGCGGTTCCACGGCCTCATCGGTTTTAACCAATATGGCCCGGTCGGCGCCCATGGCCAATGCGGTGCGCAGGGTTTCCTGTGCTTGCGCGGGGCCGATGGAGACCACGACAACTTCATCCGCATTGCCCGCTTCCTTGATGCGCAGGGCTTCCTCGACAGCAATTTCATCGAAAGGGTTCATGGACATCTTGACATTGGCAAGCTCCACACCGCTGTTATCCGCCTTGACACGGACCTTCACGTTATAATCAATTACCCGTTTAACCGGGACCAGAATCTTCATCGGGGTCATTCTCCCATTGGTTTAAGCAATGATATTTCCAGCGTTATCGAGCTGATGCTCATAACATATCACCGCCGTTTGTTGCAGCGCAATATAATTACAGTTACCTCATGCAAAGCCGACTGTCAAATATTTCAACGGCGCATGATACATCACCGGTGAAAAAAATAAACGACTGTTTGGACTTTTATTGTTTTTTCTGATCTGAAATCCAGTCATTGACGATTTCCTCTAAAATAGCAATGGGCAGGGATCCATTGCCAATGATTGTATCATGGAAGGCCCTCAGATCGAATTTTCCCCCGAGGGCCTTTTCAGCCTTTTTGCGCAACGCCCGAATTTTAATTTCACCGATTTTATAAGACAGGGCCTGCGCCGGCCAGGTGATATAGCGGTCAATCTCGGCGGTGACTTCATCCCGGGCAAGGGCGGTATTATCGACCATAAAGTCGATAGATTTTTGCCGGGACCAGCCAAAGGCATGGAGGCCCGTATCGACCACAAGTCGGCAGGCCCGCCATGTTTCATAGGTCAGACGGCCAAAATCACTATAGGGGTCCTGATAAAAGCCCATATCTTTGCCCAGCCGTTCACTATACAGCCCCCACCCCTCGGTGAAGGCCGAATGGGACAGGGTCCTGCGGAAGGCGGGAATATCAAGCTCCATCGCCAATGCCGTCTGCAAATGATGCCCCGGCACCCCCTCATGATAGGTCAGGGCCTCCAGCGTATAAAGCGGTTGGGTATGAAGATCACGGGTGCCCAGAAAA
>DRKK01000328.1 GCA_011051815.1 Sphingomonadales bacterium
CCCGCCGCGCCCAGCTTGAGCCGGATCAGGATCATGGTAAAGGGCGTGGCATAGACCGGACAGCGAAATCGCGGCCATAAATGCACCAATGCCCCCACATGATCCTCATGGGCATGGGTGATGATCAGACCCGCCAGCTTGTCCCGGCGTTGCTCGATATAATTTGTATTGGGCATGATCAGGTCAATACCGGGCAGATAATTATCGGCAAAGGATATACCGCAATCCACCATCAGCCATGTACCCTCGGTCTTATAGAGGTTGAGATTCATGCCGATCTCGCCCGACCCGCCAAGAGGCAGGAAATACAGGCCATCATCTTGCGTGCGCGCGGACATCAGGAGGCTTTATTCCGGCTATAGATTTCAAACAGGCCGTAGGTGGTCAATTCCTGATCGACAATCTCAATGTCCGTCACCTCATCCCGAAACAACGGGGCAAGGCCGCCCGTGGCCATGACCATCATCTCCTGCCCCGGATTTGTGTCAGAAAATTCTGCCTTGATACGTTTGACCACCCCTTCCACAAGACCGACATAGCCCCAGAAAATCCCCGACTGAATGGCGCTGACCGTACCGGTGCCGATCACCTGTTCCGGTCTTTCCACCGCCACACGCGGCAATTTCGCCGCCGCCATATGCAGGGCCTCCACCGACAGATTTACGCCAGGAGAAATGATGCCGCCGAAATAATTTCCAGCCTTGTCAATGACATCAAAGGTCGTTGCGGTTCCGAAATCAATGATAATCATGGGGCCACCGTATTTCTTGTGCGCCGCCACCGCATTGACCAGACGATCCGCGCCGACCTCTTTCGGATTATCCAGACAGACTTTTAGCCCCAGATCAACATCATCCTCACCCACAACAAGGGCCGCGCAGTTGAAATAACGCCGACAGAGAAGTTGCAAGGGAAACAGGGCTTGCGGCACCACCGTCGCAATGATCGCGCCTGAGATATTATCCGGTGAAATATTCTCTAATTTCATCAATTGGGTGAGCCAGACCATATATTCGTCTGCCGTGCGGCTGGAAGAGCTGGATATACGCCATTTATGGCGCAGCTCCGCGCCGTCATGGATGGCAAAGACAATGTTGGTATTTCCGGCATCTATGGCAAGAAGCATGGGCTTTCCTTATGTGAAAAATACATCACCAGCGGTAATATGTCGCCTTTCGCCCTCAAGGGCAAGTATTAGTGCGCCGTCCTTATCCAGATCGACAAACTGGCCGCGCAATTCCGCTTCCGGCAGGCGGACAATGATCTCTTTGCCAAGGCCACTGGCCTGCTCTTTCCACGCGGAGCGGATGCGGGTAAAACCGTGATCTTTCCAGATAGCAATCCAATGACACATTGACAGAATCAAGCGTTCTATAACATCCGTCGGCGCACTATCCGACAAACCTTCGTTTGTCAAACTAGTGGCCGGGAAATGGGGGTTGTCGGGATGATGGATCAGATTTATGCCGATGCCAATGATCACATGACTTGGACTGGCCCCGTCCTGCCCCGCCGTTTCCAACAGGATACCGGCAATCTTCCGTCCGCCCACTAGAATATCATTGGGCCATTTACAGGTCACGGCCTCATTGGACTGCAACATATCCGCCACAATATCCCGCACTGCCAGCGCGGCCACAAAGGACAGCTGTGATGCCTGGGCAAGATCACAGTCGATGGCATAGAGCAGAGAGGCAAATAAATTTCCGGATCTGGACACCCACGCGCGCCCACGCCGACCCCGTCCCGCAGATTGCGTGGCCGCCATGACCCAGATATGACCAAGTTCCCCCGCCCCGGCCAACCGGGCGCATTCCGCATTCGTGCTGTCCAAACAGTCAAATGCCCGAAGGCTGTAACCTCCGGGCATGATAAAAGACGGTGATAACGTCATGGCGTTAAGAAATCAGTGCTGCCGCCGCCATCCTGGCATAATCCAGAACCGGGCTGTTCACCTGTGGCAGAGAGAAGAGAATCAAGAGCGCGGCTCCGATACCCATAATCGCCCCCAGTTTACGGGTTTTGGGCGCAATGAATTCTTCTTCCGGCTTATCAAAGAACATGACCTTGACCACATTCAGATAATAATAGGCCCCGACCACGCTGGCAATGACCCCGATCACCGCCAGGGTAATCAGGCCGTAATTGGTCGCCATGGGATCAGCCACAGCGGTGGCAATCACCGCCTTGAACACATACCATTTACCCCAAAAACCGGCCAAGGGCGGTATCCCCGCCAGAGACAGCATAAAGATCGCCAAAGCTGCCGCCATGCCGGGCCGGGTTTGGGCCAGACCGGACAGGTCGTTGATTTCCTCTACCATGCCATCCTTGCGGCGCATGGACAGGATACAGGCAAAGGCACCCACATTCATCACCAGATAAATGGTCATATAAATCACAAGCCCGCGCACGCCTTCCTGACTGCCCGCCGCCAGACCGACCAGGGCAAAACCTACATGCCCAATGGAGCTATAGGCCATCATACGTTTGATATTGGTCTGAACCACGGCGGCCACAGCGCCCAATACC
>DRKK01000329.1 GCA_011051815.1 Sphingomonadales bacterium
GACATGATCCTGAAAAAACGCTGATTTCTACACCTCAGCTTGGGGGCAGTTCCTCTGACTGCCCCCTTTTTTATTTCTCATATTTGGAGACAGAAAATGAATGTCCTGAAAACCATACTTATCGCCCTGCTCGGCATGACCCCTTTTCTGTCGGCTCAGGCCGCTGATTTAAGGGTTATCGCCGGTAATGGAGAGGCCGGATTTAAAGATGGCGAGGATGGCCGCCTAAACAAGCCAATCCGCCTTGCGCCCTTTGGCCCCGGCAAAATTCTGGTTGCTGACATCAGCAATCATGCCATCCGTATTGTAAGCAAGGACGGCACCGTTACCACCCTCGCCGGGGGACCGGACAAACAGGGCCATAAGGACGGCCCGGCCAAGGACGCCATGTTCGACAGCCCCCACGGCGTTGCGGTATCAAAAGACGGTGTCATCGCCGTGGCCGGGGCTTCAAGCCATCTGATCCGACTGATCACCCCCACCAAAGACGGTTATGAGGTCAGCACCCTTGCAGGTATCAGCGGCGAGACTGGGTTACAGGATGGCCCGGCAGCACAGGCCCTGTTCAATTCACCCCACGGGCTGGTATGGGATAATGACGGCGGGCTTTTGATTGTGGACATCGGCAATGCCCGTATTCGCCGGATCAAGGATGGTATGGTCAGCACAGTTCTGACCGCTGACGTACCGGAAATGGTTATGCCCATTGATATTGCCCCCGGTGGAAACGGTTCTTTCCTGATCGCCGATGCAGGCAATAACAGTGCGCTGCGCTGGTGGCCGGGCGGCAAGATTGAGGTGGTCACCACAGATGATGACCTGAAAGTCCCCCACGGTGTCGCCGAAGGCCCGGACGGTGCGGTTTATGTGGCGGAAATCGGCCGTCATCAAATTGCCCGGCTGTTAAATGGCCACCGGGACAGCTTTGCCGGAACTGGCACAGAAGGCAATGCGGCGGACCAGCTAAACAAACCGGCGGCGGTTCTAGTTCACGATGGATTATTATGGATTGCCGATCTCAATAATCACCGGATCAGCATCGTACCGTTAAATTAGCATCGTACCGTTAAATTAACGATCCAGATCAATCACTTTAATCCCAGAGGCAATGCCGGAGAACAGGCTTTGCAGGGCCTCCGGTGCGGCTTCTAGGCCGTGATATATTTTCTCCGTCGGGGTCAGGTCGCCGTTTTTATACCAGGTCATAAGCTCGGCCTCGGCGGCCTCAAACTGTTCAAAATAATCCCAGACAAAAAAGCCTTCCATACGGGCGCGTTTATAGATCAGATTATAATAATGGCGCGGCCCCGGCGGCGGCGTATTCTCATATTCGGTGGAAATCAAGCCGCAAATAATCGCCCGGCCCTTCAAGGCCAGATTTTTCAGCGCCGCATCCAGAATATCGCCGCCCACATTATCGAAATAAACATCAATGCCGTTTGGGCAAAGCTCAGCGAATTTTTCCGATAAATTATCGGTTTTATAATTTACCGTTGCGTCCACCCCGACCACATCTTTGATCCAGGCGCATTTTTCCGGGCTGCCCGCGATGCCAATGACCCGACAGCCTTTGATGCGGGCGATTTGTGCCACAAGGGAGCCAACACCGCCTGCGCAAGCCGAGACAACAACCGTTTCCCCCGCCTGTGGCCGTCCAATATCCAACAGCCCGAAATAGGCTGCAAAGGCCGATGCCCCAAGGGTGCCGAGATGCAGGCATAACGGCTCTTGGGGATAATGGACTTTCTGCAATGTCTTGACCGGGGATCTGGATTGATCGCCGTCCTGAATGGAATAATATTGCCAGCCCGTGGAACAAGCTACCACATCGCCCTCTTTAAAGTCCGGATGGCGAGAACTGATCACATGCCCCACGCCCCGCCCGCGCATAGTCTCGCCAATGGACAGGGGCGGATGAAAGCGGCTGTCACTGCCCATAAGATAGGCCCGCTGAGCCGGGGATGTCCCCAAGGCCTCTGTCTTGACCAGGAACTGCCCATCCGCCGGTACGGGGATAGCCTCTTCCGTAATGTCAAACAGGTCAAGCGAAACCGCCTCATGTTCCCGGATATGCCGCGCAAGGCGCAGCTGCTTGTTCAATTCCATATAGTTCTACCCTAAAACATATATCTGCTTTTTTCCGGCGCTGAATCAATGATCTCATTACCGGTTTCAAGACCCAATGCCCAACGGCCAATTGGCGTCATGCCGATTTCCCATTGCTGGCTCTGATGCGCGGTCAGGGCTTCCATATCCCGATGGAACCGCTGTACCGGGTTTTTATCGCTCAGGCCGCTGGCCCCCATCATCTTCACAAGGCGGGTCACCGCACTTGAACATAGCTTACCAATGAATACACAGTCCCGTTTCAGGCGCACCAGTTCATCCTTGGGAATACGTTCGCCCTTGACGCCCCGGGCATGAAGCATTTCAAAAACCCGCGTATTGAGCAGTTTTGCCGCCGAAATCTCCGCAGACGATTCCGCAATCCGGGTTTGTACCGGAATCTGCTCTGCCACTTTTTCACCGAACATAGCCCCAATTCTGCTTTTTGTGATCTCAAGATAGGCCTCCATGGCCCCCACAGCAGTCCCCACGATGGGGCCGAGCGGTACGGAAAAGAAATATTCCGGCATATAGGCCTGATAGGTATAGCTTTCATGGGCCTTAGCCCCCTCAGCTGTACCGGTGTCAAAGGTATTAATCGGCATAGCGCGATGCGCAGGGATAAAGACCTCGGTCACCTTGATATTCATCGATCCAGTGCCTTTCAGGCCGGACACATACCAGTTATCCACATATTCAAAATCGCCTTTCGGAATGGCGAACAGGGTCATTTCATATTCATCACGGGTGGCGGTCTCGGCCTGTGTCCCTACAATGGCCCATTCGGAATGAGACAAGCCGCTGGCAAAGGACCATTCGCCGGATACGATATAGCCCCCATCAACCTTTTTGCTGGACACATTACGCCCCCCGGCAAAGGCCGTGGCAATCAGGACATCGGGGTTGGCGAAAATTTCTTTCTGCACCTCCATCCCCAGGCGAGCGGCCATCCATGTATGGGCGCCAACAACGCACTGGATCCAGGCCGTTGATGTGCATCCCCGCGCCAATTCATAGGCGATTTCCGCATGTGCACCCCAATCCATCTCATAACCGCCAAACATTTTTGGCTGATAATATTTCAGCAAACCAAGCCGGTGCAGGTCCGCCATGGTTTCGTCCGGCAACTGCCGAAGTTTTTCGGTTTCCGCTGCCCGCTCTCTGAGGGTAGGAACAAGGCTCCGTGCCCTTTCCAAGAGCTCATCCAATGTCACCTCTGTCATCGCTATCCTCCTCATAATTAAAAGAAATTCAGGGTTATCATATGCATCACGCATAATTTTTCTGACCTGACTTTATAAGCACAATCACCAATCACCTATGAGGAAAGCAAGGACTGTCCACAGAATGGTCATTACGCCCGGATAGCCTAATATCACGCCCCATTATTGCTACAATCCTCCCATCGGAGAAAAAATATGACACAAGAAAACTTCGACCCTAGGGCATTCCGCAATACATTGAGCCAGTTCGCCACCGGGGTTACTATAATTACCACTGTGGATGAGGACGGCGCACCTGTGGGCATTACCGCCAGCAGTTTTAACAGCGTTTCCATGGACCCGCCGCTAATACTTTGGTCATTGGCGAAAGACTCATACAGCCTGCCTTGTTTCCAAAAGGCGGAATATTACAATATCCATATCCTGAGCCAGACGCAGGAAGATATATCAAACCTGTTTGCCCGCCCCGGGGCCGATAAATTCGGTGACGTGGATTTTATGCCGGGCCGGGACAATACCCCCATATTGAAAGACTGCGCCGCCCTACTGGAATGCCGCACCAGACACCAATATGACGGCGGAGATCATATTATTTTTGTCGGTGAAGTCCTCAGCCATGACCATTGTGAGACAGAACCGCTCATATTCCATCAAGGCCAATATGCTACCTGTGCTAAAATTTAATGATGGTCTTGCCAAAGTTTTTGCCGGTCATCAAACGCACAAAGGCGGCGGGTGCATTTTCCAGCCCGTCCGTCACATCCTCACGGTATTTGATTTTACCCCCCTCCACCCACGGGATAATCTTATCGAGGAATTCCTGCTTTTTGTCAAAAAAATCATAAACCACAAGGCCGCGCACCGTAGCCCGGGCCTTGATAATGGTCGCGGGATTGGGACCTGGCGGGATCACATCCGTATTATATTGCGCCATAAGACCGCACAGAACCACCCGCGCCCCCAAGGCCAGCTGCCACATGGCAGCCTCCAGCGTATCACCGCCCACATTGTCAAAATAAACGTCAATACCATTCGGACAGGTCTCTTTCAGACCTTCGGCCAAATCCTGCGTTTTGTAATTGATGCAGGCCACAAATCCGGCTTCTTCCACCAGCCAGCGGCATTTCTCGTCGGCCCCGGCGATGCCAACCACCTCACAGCCCATCTGACGGGCAATCTGTCCCACCATGGAGCCAACCGCCCCGGATGCCGCCGATACCACTAGCCTGTCGCCCTCTTTCAGATCCGCCAGATAGGTCATGCCCGCATAGGCGGTCAGGCCCGGCATGCCTAATATGCCAAGGGCCAGTGACAGGGGCGTGATGCGCTTGTCAACCGGGGATAATTCCGCGGCGGGTGCCACAGAAAAAGACTGCCAGCCGCCCTGATGCATGACCAGATCGCCGGGCCTGTAATCGGGATGGTTTGAGGTGACCACCTCGGATACGGTTTCGCCGCGCATGACACTACCCGGATGGATAGCTCCTGAAATATGGCGGCCACTGATCTGCCCGCGCATATAGGGGTCCAGCGATAAATAAAGCGAGCGGCAGAGAATCTGCCCCTCTCCGGCCACTGGCATATCATCGTGAAATAGCTCAAAATCCGCCGCGGACGGGGTGCTGTCGGGGCGGTTTTTCAGTCGTATCTGGGTGTTTTTATCCGTCATTGTCTTTTGCTTCCTCAATTTTGCCAAGGCCCAAAGACCCCGGATTTATCCGGCCATCCGGGTCCAGATCATGCTTGATCTGTTCCACCAGATGATAACTGCTGTCTTGCAGGCCCTGTTTATATTTATAGGTCTTGCCAATCTGAAAATGTACTGCGCCAAAACTTACGAACAGATCGATTAATTCTTCGCGGATAGCCTTGACCGCCGCCCGGGCCGCGAGATTTTCGTCAAAGCCTTTCATGCCTTTCAACACCGACTGTTCCACATGGCGGTGATGAAAAGGCATCAGGGCATCAGGCCAAAAGAATACCGGCTCCAACACCACCGCCGATGTGCCGACCGTGGTGTAAAGATAGCCCGTACCAATGTTAAATTGCTCAATATTTTCTTTATGGTCTGCATATACCGCCTCGATGGCATCATTCAGGGCCGTGGCCTTTGAATGGGGGACCAGCGCATGAACCGGGGACCAGCGTTCCCCCTCTGGCCCGATCATATTATTTAGCGGAGTGAAAGGATTGGCACTGATGATCTTGGGAATGGTATTTTCAATCTCCGCCCCGCCCTTCTCCGCAACGATTTTGCCTATGTCGTCCATATACTGCCCGGCCACGCCCTCATATTTATGTTCAGCTATCACATGGATGGAATATTGAACCTCATCCATATAACGCCGCCCGGCAAGGGCCATTTTAGCCCCCTCTTTTAAGCCACCGAGCAGAGAACCGCTGGCCTTGATCACCCCAGTCAGAGCCTTGACATCCTTGGCCAGGCTTTCCCGCTTCATGCGCTGTGCCTGAAGGTAGGGGTCAAAGCCAAAACATTCACTGGCCAGCCCCTGACGGGCGATTTCCGCCATGGCGGCAAACATATGGTCATGGTTTTGAAAATTGAATGAGCCAAAAGTCTTGTATGGCGTCTGGGCCATTAAGCGCAGGGTGATGGTTGCCTTGATGGCCAAGGCCCCCGCATCCCCGGCGAACAGACCCGTCAGGTCAGGGCCATAATGGCGGAAAAAAGCACTGCCGCCCTTGACCGCACCGGAGCCGGTGGTGATGATCTCGCCACTGGCCGTGACGATGTCCATGCCGATGACGCTGTCCGCCGCCGTACCATAATGACCGGAGCCAAAAAAAATGCTGTTCTGGCTCAGGCTACCGCCCACCGTGGCACTGATCCCGGAAAGCGTCCCCCAAAAGGGCGTACGCAATCCGGTGTCTTTCAGTGCCTCATACAGCTCTATCCACCGACAGCCACATTCGACTGTCACATACATATCTTCCCGGTTTATCTCCAGAATCCTGTTCATACGCCCCGTATCAATGGTCAGGGATTTTGCCACGGACGGCAGATAACCGCTGGTATAGGACACGCCACCGCCGCGCGGGAACAGGCTGTATCCGGCTTCCGTCGCAACCCGGACCGCTGCCGCAAGCTCCACCGTATCGCCCGGTCTGATAATGCCTTCGATCACATGGGGGGCCGCGCTATAGACATCCTGTGAGAAATAAATGCGTTCCTGTTGGTCCGTGATAAAATTATCCGCACCCAGAATTTCAATTAATTTTTCACGCATCTCACATCCTCACAAAATAAAGCGACAGGGTGGGCCAGAACGTCACCACCAACAGCACCATAAACATCAACAGCAAAAACGGCAAAACCGATTTGGCAATAATCCAGAAATCCTCCCGAAACACGCCCATGGCCACAATCAGGTTAAGCCCAAAGGGCGGCGTCAGATAGCCTAGCTCCAGATTAACGATCATAACAATCCCAAAATGGACAAGATCCACATCCTGCGCCACCGCAAGAGGCGCCAGAAGCGGGGCCAATATGAGAATGGCCGAACCAATATCAATGAAACAGCCCACAATGAGCAGCCCCACCATAGACAGGAGCAGAAAGGACGTCTGATCGGTCACCATCTGAGAAATATACGCCACCAGCGCATGGGGAATCTGTTCATAGGTCATGAAGGTATTGATGGACATGGCCATCATCAAAAGCGGCATAAGCGACCCGATCATGACGGCGGTTTCAATGACCACAACTTCCAGTTTTTTCAGGGTCAGCTCCCGATGAATCAAAAGCTCCACAAGGGTGGCATAGAATACCGCCACCGCCGCCGACTCCGTCACCGTGAACAGGCCGCCATATATACCGCCCAGAATAAGCACCGGCATAAACAAGGAAAAGACCCCGCGCCGCAGGGCAAGCCCCAAGGCGGCAAAATCAAACTTCTCCCGCACCAGTCCCCTGTTCACATAAAGCGCATAGAGCGCAATCAACAGGGTCAACAGGATCGCCGGGCCAATACCGGCCTTAAACAGGTCGGCAATGGAGGTTTCCGTCATGACGCCATACAGGATAAGCGGAATACTGGGCGGCACAATAATGCCAAGGGTTCCCGCTGCACAGAGGCTGCCCATGGCGAATTTACGGCTGTATCCCGCTTTCAGGAGCGCCGGATACATGATTGACCCAACCGCAATCAGGGTCACCGTGGACGAGCCGGAAATGGCGGCAAAGACGGCGCAGGACAGGATCGTCGCTATGGCCAAACCGCCCGGTATGGGCGCCGTCATCACCCGCATGACCGCGATCAACCGCTCGGCAATTGTGCCGCCTGACATGATGTTGCCCGCCAGAATAAACAGAGGAATCGACAGCAGGATTTCCTGATCCGCCGCCGCCCAAATGTCCAGTATCACATAGCTAAGATGACCGTCCCCCCAAACCAGATAGCAGAAACCGGCTACAAAACCCAATATGGCCACCACCCGCTGACGCAACATCAGAGCCAGCACCACGGCCCCTATGAGCAAAAGCATCATCATGAGGATAGCCCCTCTTGATAAGGGTGGAAAGGAATATCACGCGCTCCCCTATTCCCGTCATGCTGAACTTGTTTCAGCATCCATCTTACCCCGGTTTTCCTGCGGAGACATGGACCCTGAAACGAGTTCAGGGTGCCGACAACGACATTTAAGAGGAATGAGGCTATGTTCATTTAATACCCTCATCCGGTCTGATGTCTGGATAAAGTGCATAAAGCCCGTGACGCACCGCGCCGATGATAAAGGCCAGCGGCATTACGGTCTGCATGGGCCAGATGGCAATGCGCAACATA
>DRKK01000330.1 GCA_011051815.1 Sphingomonadales bacterium
GATACCCAGCAGAAATGCCGTAATGGGCGCGAAAGCGAAAACCATGATAATGTCATTAACGGAGACTTGAACGAGGGTATAATTCGGATCTCCCTTGACCAGTTGGCTCCAGACAAAGACCATGGCTGTGCAGGGGGCGACCCCCAATAATATCATACCGGCAATATATTCATTGGCGCTCTGGGGATCGACAAAGTCGGCAAAGAATACTTTAAAGAATAACCAGCCCAAAGCTGCCATGGTAAAGGGCTTGATCAGCCAATTTATGACGAGGGTAAGGGCCAGTCCCCTTGGCCGCTTGCCGACGTCTTTCAGGGCGGAAAAATCAATTTGAACCATCATGGGGTAAATCATTACCCATATGAGGACCGCAACAACCAGATTAACATGGGCATATTCTATGCCTGCAATGACCTGAAATAACTCGGGCCATAAATTGCCGGAAAAGACACCGACGATGATGCACAACCCAACCCAGAGTGATAAATAACGCTCAAAAATTCCCATCAACATTGTTCCTTATTATTTGATATTACGGCATATACCGAAATATGAATAGCGGGTTTTTAATATATTGTCTATTGGAAGAATTCGTTAATTCGGCTATTAACGATATATGGATCAGGAACAGGCAATAGATAATTTTTCGGCTCTGGCGCAGGGCACGCGACTGGCAATTTTTCGCCTGCTGGTGCGCAAGGAACCTTTGGGGTTGCCCGTGGGGGAGATTTCGCGTCAGTTGGATATTGTACCCTCCACGCTTTCGGGGCATCTGGGAATATTGAGACGTTCAGGATTGTTAAAGTCAACCCGTCGGCAGCGGGAAATTCATTATGCCGTGAATTTGACGGCCATGGGGGACCTGATAGGCTTTCTGCTTGAAGACTGTTGTGATGGGCAGGTTGAAAATTGTTCTGAAATAATCTCACGCACTAAAAAGGATTAGGTTTTAACCCTAGATATCCTCATCATCCATGGTGTCCAGAATGGGGTAGTTTTCGGCATCTTTCGTGCAGAGGTTGATTAACAGCCTGAATTCATTGCGGAGTTTTTCCAGATCACTAAGGCGGCTTTCAATCTCGATTAATTTTTGGCCAGCCAGGCGCCGGACATCCTGTCTTAATTTTTGGGGAGCCTCCCGAAAGCCTCAATTCTTTTATTTTTTCAAGGCTAAAACCCATCCGCTGGGATCGCTTGATAAATTTTATCTGGGAAATATCCTATTCCTAAAAAAGTCGCAAGCCGGTAGCTTTCCTATGGATGCGTGGTTGCAGACCAATTTTCTCGTAATAGTGCAATGTATCCACACTGAGGCCAAGCCGTTTGCTTGTTTAGCCTATTTGATATATGTCAGGCCCCCTTGGATATTAAAAAATACCCGATCATTATAGAGTAATGTTTATCAGGGTTAAACAGTTATCTATTTAACGGGGTGCCATTTTTCGATCCGGTTATTGCCGTAGTCGACCACAAACAGGGTGCCGTCTCTTGCCACATCAATGCCGAGCGGATAGGTGAATTGCCCGGGACCCGCGCCATGCTGTCCGATGGAGAACAGGAAAGTCCCGTCCTTGCGGAAGGCCTGAATACGGTGATCGTTGAAGTCGGTGGCAAATACCCGGCCCGCCGGGCCGACGGCGATACTGCTGACGGTCCGGAACCAGCCATTATACGATCCCTTGATATTCACGGCGAAGGGACCGCCCCATTTATGGGAGAAATCTCCGGCGGGTGTAAAAACCTGTATCCGGTCATTATAGCCATCGGCGGCAAAAACTGTGCCATCGGCCCCAAGGACGACATCGGTCGGATAGTTGAATTGTCCGGCCCATATGCCGATTTTTCCGGTGGTGCCCCATTGGCGGATAAAGCTGCCATCTGCTTTCAGTTTTTGCACGCGTTTGTTATAGAAATCGGCGACATATATATCGCCATTCTGTGCGACCGCCACCCCGCCCGGTGCGTTGAATTGCCCCGGGCCATCTCCTGTGCTGCCCACGCTGCGCAAATAACTGCCGTCAAGGGCATAGATTTCAATCCGGTCATTGAAATAATCCGCGACATAAAGTTCACCGTTTCTGATCGTCAGATTCATCGGTCGACCCAACTGTCCCGGCCCGTCCCCCCGGGTGCCAAAGCTGCGCTGGAAAGTGCCGTCATAGTCAAATACCTCGATCCGGGCATTGCGGGAATCGGAGACAAAGACTTCATTGTCGGAAACGGCGAGGCCAATCGGGTCATTAAATTCCCCGGAACCCGTGCCTTTTGTGCCCCATGCGCTGACGAATTTATATCCGGCCTCTTTGGCAGACGGCACAAAAGCCAGCCAGCCGCCAATCAGGGCAAGAATGATCACGGCTATCAGGCCGCCGGTTATTTTAAAAACGAGTTTCTGTTTCATATTACTTTCCTGCGTTAAAAGTTAAATCTGAACCCGGCCCGGGCAATATAATCATTTCGGAGAGCCAACCCGTTCAAATCCTGTATGACCGGGAGTTGAATCGAGGTCTCGATAATCCAGCGTCTGGTGACATATTGCAGCCCCGGCACCAGAAAAAGCCGGGTGCCGCCGGAATTCTGGTCTGTGATGCCATTGGTCCGATTTTTATTCTGATGAATAAGGTTGACTTCCATAACCCCGTAGAGAAAACCGGGCACCCCGCTGCCGAGGGTGCGTGGCCACAGGCGGTATTGAAAGGAGCCATCCAGACGGCTGACATCGCCAAAGGCAAAACCGCGCGCCGTGCTGTTGGCCTGATAACTGGCCTCGGCATCAATTTGGAAGGCAAGGGTCTGATAAGTCATAACGACACCGCCGAACGGGTCCCATGACCCGGAACCGGGCTGCACGACGGCCGGCAGACGGCCCAGCCCGTCACCCCTGTTATCATCACCGGTCGGCAGTTTAAGCCCGGCAAAGGGCGCAACGCGAAAATTTCCGCCGCTGAAATTATTCTTGTAAATTGTATAACGGCCAAAAAGCTTTATATCGCCAAGGCCGGAAGCATGGCGGTTCACCGGGCCGGTTCCCATGTCAAGATTGAGGTCCCGGTTGACATAGGGCACCACGCCGAACAGGGCAAGATCACTGGTCACCCCGTAGCCCAGAACCGAAATTTCCGCCCATGCGGTCCGGTCACGGGCCAGACCGCTCGGGTCACTGCCCGACTGATTGACGATCAGTTGTGCGCGCGCAACAAATTCGCTCTGTGCAACCGGCAGGGCCGTGTTAAAGGTGATGGGCGCACTCCGGCCCACGCTGGCCCAGCTGATGAGGGCAAGGCAGATAAACAGTCTCGACATCATGGTTATTGACTTTCCCCGGCCTGTTGTGGGGCGTTCCGGACTTTTTCAATTCCGCGCAGGGTAAAGCCCGCCCGGTCCACGGCCTGTTTGGCCTCTGCCTTATCAAGAAGACTGCCGTCTTTCATGGTGAGCCGTACCACCCCGGCCTTGACATCGGTTTTAAGATCGCCAACCCCGTCAATTTTGCTCAACTGTTTCTCGATCCCGAAAGCACAAAATGGACAGGCCAGCCCATCAACTTTCAGGCTGTAGCTTTGCGGTTCTGCCAGGGCAGTCATTGTACCAAGCAGAATCAGCATCGCGGCCAGTCCGCTTCTTTGGAGTATTTTCATCATGTCAGTTGTCCTTTTAGTTCGTGGTTTCTTCATCCATAGCGTCCAGAATCGGGCAGTTTTCATCATTGTCAGTACAGAGATTAATCAGTAGCCTGAATTCGGCCTGGAGTATTTTCAGATCATCAAGATGGCTCTCTATTTCCTGTAATTTTGTTCCGGCCAGTTGCCGGACCTCGGGTTTTGCATCTTGCGGGCCTTCGCGAAAGCGCAGCAGTTTTTTTATCTCGTCAAGGCTGAATCCCATAGATTGCGAGCGTTTGATAAATTTTATCCGCGATATGTCTTTCCGGCCATAGACCCGTATCCCGGAGGATTTTCTGTAAACAGGCGGTAACAGGCCAATTTTTTCATAATAGCGCAACGTATCCACACTGATATTGAGCCGCTTGCTTATTTCACCGATTTGAGCCATTGGGAAACTTTCAATTATTCCTGGGTTATCAGTCGCTGGTGCAATTCATGGCGCAGTCTTTTTAAGGACGGCGGTGACGAGAAGGCAAGCTTGCCATTGATGGCAATGGCGGGGGTGGTTAATATACCAAGCTCCACGGCGTAATCGAATTCTTCCAAAACATCTATCTCCTGATAATTTATCCGCGTCTGGTCAACTTCATCAATAACCGCCTTCAGCCGCTCCTTCATGGTGACGCAGGCCGGGCAGGCGGTGCCGGTGATCAATTCTATTTTCAGTTTCTCCATCATTTCCTTACCAACATATACAGTCTGGCATCTGGAGTTAACTCCAGATCAAATCACAATATCGTGATCTGCGACTATTTTACCGGCTTTTGTTCCCGGATTTCCCTTGAGGCTATCTTGCGAAAGGTGAAACCGGCATCATTGAATAATGTTTTCAACTGGGGTTTGGTAAATTTGAGCTTTTCATCACCGGTAACGACGACCATTCCGGCTTTCAGGTCAATATCGACATGTTTGACGTTTTTTACTTTCATGAATTTCTTTTCAATGCCGTAAGCACAATAGGGGCAGGCCAGACCGTCGGCCCTGATTTTGTATATTGCCTCGGCAGAGAAGGCCCATCCCGGCACGAGACCAAGCAAAGCAACGGTCACTATGGGTATAAATATTTTTTTCATCATATGATCCTTGTTATAAATTATAAATGCCATTCCAGTTCGAGACTGGCGCGATAATCCGGTCGTGGCTGAAAGGCGTCAAGATTCGACCAGAGCGGGATTTGCACGCCGGCTTTTACGGAAAAATTTCTCCCCGTCCACTGAATACCGGGGGAGACAAATAACCGTGATCCGCCCGAACTATTGATAGAAATACCGCTCAGGGCATTACGGTCGCGAAACTCGCCGTTTAATTCCAGAAGCCATACCGTATCAGGGGCGCGATAATCATGGACTTCCGGTCTGTATCCAAGAGCCGCATCAATAAACAGGCGGTTGCCGCGGCTCAACGCCCCCTGATTCTGGTTGAAGCGATAGCGAACGCTGGCCCAGCGATACCATTTCAGGCTTTCATAGCCATAAGTAAGGCCAATCAGAAAATCAGTCGTGTCCGTACTTACCTGCGCGGTGGAGGAATTGAGTTTCACCTTAAGCAGAACCGCTGCCGTTTCCTGAATGCCGAGACTGTCATTGCGCCAAAAGCGGTATTTGGTTGACAACGTCATATCACCAACCCCTTTTTGAGTGGCAAAATCATCCTTTACCCTCTGATAGGGGATTTCAGCACCTATGACCCAGTCACCACTCAGGCCGTATTTGACCGTCAGGGTTTGCTCGTCATCGGTTGCGTTATCCCGCTTGTCACGGGTTGCGCCGACATGAATTTCAATACCATCCTTGAATAAAACATGTGGACCCGGACTGAACACAGGGTCATGGGCCCATGCAGGGAATGCCCACAATAGAAAAAGAAGACCTGAAATGCCCCGGTTTATAAAGTACTTACACATAAAATTTCCGTTTAGAAACTAATTAGAAACAAAATTTCGACTCGATGTGGCTTACTTTAATATGTGGAGTTAACTCAAGGTCAAGGTAATTTTCCGTGGTCTTGGCAAAGACTGTGATCGGCGAGGACTTTTATGATCCGACATTTGGCGACCGTTCCGCCTTCGCACTGGTTGATCATACGGTTTAGTTCGGATTTAAGTATGGTTAGAGTGGCTATTTTCTGTTCAACATTTTGTAGATGACTACGGGCGATATCATCTACCTCGGCACAGGACCGGGCTGGATGGTCGGCAAAGCCGAGGAGGGCGCGAACTTCATTAAGAGAAAAACCGAGATCACGGCAGTGACGAATGAAGGTCAGTCTTTCCAGATGTTTATAGCTGTAAATACGCCGATTATTTGCCGCTCTTTCGGCGCGCGGCATTACGTTAATTTCTTCATAGTAGCGAATTGTCGGTATTTTTGTTCCGGTGAGCCGGGCCAGGTCGCCGATCATAAAAATTTCTGCCATGGTATTTTTCCCTTGCTCCTATAGTTACTTTAGCATGTATGGTTTCATGAATGAAGCAAGCAAAATCGTCCAGCAGGAAAGGCGACCGCATATGACAAAAAAAATTCTTCTGAAGATTGACG
The DNA here is from genome assembly GCA_011051815.1 of Sphingomonadales bacterium. GTDB lineage: Bacteria > Pseudomonadota > Alphaproteobacteria > Sphingomonadales > Emcibacteraceae > Paremcibacter. The sequence goes on from DRKK01000330.1 coordinate 6,203, forward strand.
GCATGGATTGCCCAAGTTGAGCAGACACGATTGAGAAGGGGATATGTCATTTGCCAGGTATTGAAAATGTACGGGTTAACTTCGCTAATTCTCAGCTTAAGCTGGAAATCATTGGAGGGGCGACTGATGAGGAAACGGTGATCGACACTGTTAAAAATCTCGGTTATGAAGTGAGGGGCAATGATCAGGGAAAGGCTCCCCAACCCCCGGCAGCATGGTATAAATCCCGCCGGGGCAAGCTGGTTCTCTTTACCGGCATCCTGCTTGTGGCCGCCACCATATTATGGTTTTTTGAACCGGAGCTGGCCGGATACGGGTTTGCCCTTGCTGCCTTGATTGCATTGGTGCCGATGGCGAAGAAAGCTTTTATTTCCGCCCGCATGGGCAATCCCTTCAGTATCGAGACACTGGTTACGCTGGCGGTCGTCGGGGCGATTGCCATTAACCAGCCAGCAGAGGCCGCCGTCGTGGTCTTCCTGTTTGCAGTTGGTGAAATGCTGGAAAGCCTTGCCGCCTCCCATGCCAGAAGGAATATTCAGGCTCTGGTGTCTCTGACGCCGAAGACGGCATTTCTTGTTACTGGCGATAGCGTGAAAGAAGTATTGGCCGAAACGCTGGCCGTTTCTGATATTGTTGAGGTCAGGCCGGGGGATGCCATTCCGGCAGACGGGGAAATTATTCAGGGTAGGACAAGTCTCGACGAAAGCCTGATCACCGGGGAAAGCATTCCCGTGAACAGGACTATTGGTGACATGGTCTATGCGGGGGCGATCAATACTGACGGATCGATCCGGCTGAGGGTTCTGAAAACCTCACAAGATAATATGATTTCCCGTATTCTTACACTCGTCGAAGAGGCCGAGGCCAGCAAATCCCCCACGGCGCGCTTCATTGACCGCTTTAGCCGTTATTACACGCCGGGGGTGCTGGTGGTATCCGCCTTGATTGCTGTCGTGCCGCCGTTGTTATTTGCCGCCCCGTGGCTGCCATGGATTTACAAAGGGCTGGCCATATTGTTGATTGGCTGCCCCTGTGCGCTGGTCCTGTCCACACCTGCGGCTATTACCTCGGGCATTGCCACTGGCGCGCGCCGGGGCCTGCTGATGAAAGGCGGTGTGGTACTGGAAGCGATTGGCAAGGTCCGGACCATTGCGTTTGATAAAACCGGAACCCTGACCCGGGGCAAACCCAAAGTGACCGACGTAAAAGTTTTTAACGGC
>DRKK01000331.1 GCA_011051815.1 Sphingomonadales bacterium
CGACTATGCCATATCACAGGGTTTAAGAAAGGGGGAAGCCGGGGCGCAAGGGGAACATAAGCTCGCCCGGGGCTATCTGCCCAACACCACCTACAGCGCCCATTGGATAGCGAACCCTGCTTTCCGCACAGCCATTGCCGATTATCTGATCCATGAGAGAGAAGCCGTGCTTCAGGATAAAGAATTCCTGCAAAGCCTAGCCCCATTTAAAAAGCAATAAAGGAAACCGTTATACCCCCTCTATTCCAACCCTTGAACTGGAAACCACAATTGTGGAGGGTTACATAAGCCCATAAAAGCCGCCCGGATCAGGGGCCGAGATAACAGATTGTGAATGGACTATTCTTTCTTGTCTTCTTTAGGCTTTTTCTTATATTCAACGAACTTTTCCAAACCGCAAGAGGGGCCTCGTATGCCACCAGTCGAATCAAATACTGTAATAATATCAACATTACAAAGCTGATTAACATGTAACTCGTAGATAAAGGATTTTTCAAAGCCAAGGCGCGAACAACGGTGTTTCATTGTATTCAAATAGGCCTTTTTGCCCTTCATGATGAATAATATGTTATAATCATCAATCACCTTGCTAGTGCGTATTCTCGATGTCAGAATACATCTTTCAACATTACCGGTTTTTTCATATTTAGCTAAGGCCTTGACCAGATCCTCTTCCTTCCGACCACCAGCCATAGCCACGGCAGGGGCAAGAAGAAAACTCAGGGTCAATATTAGCGATTTTCCAAACATCCTTTTATCCTTAAATAATATGTTATCCTCATTCGTACATTATACGACACCCTACCTGAATCCAGAATGAACGGACTCTGACGGGCTACTTCACATATTCTTTTGATTTGCCGGAACTGCCATCGACAATCTTTTTGACCGGTGACGGGGCGGATTCAATATCAAATATTAATTTACCATCTTTAAGCCGGACCAGAACCTCACCGCCATTGACCAGCTTGCCAAACAGCAATTCATTGGCCAGCGGTTTCTTGACATATTCCTGAATAGTCCGCGCCAGAGGCCGCGCACCATACAAACGGTCATAGCCTTTTTCGGACAGCCAAGTCTTCGCCGCCGGGGTAAGGTTGATATGTACCTTCCGTTCCTCAAGCTGCATTTCAAGCTCCAGCACGAATTTCTCAACCACCCGGCCCATGACTTCCATGGACAGGTTTTTAAACGGTACTGTCGCATCCAGCCGGTTTCTGAATTCAGGCGTAAACAGTTTTTTGATGGCTTCCTCATCATCGCCCTCGCGCACACCAGAGCCAAAGCCAATGGCCTCCTTGCTCAACTCCATAGCGCCCGCATTGGTGGTCATGACCAATATCACATTGCGGAAATCTATCTTTTTACCGTTGCTGTCGGTCAGTTTGCCGTGGTCCATGACCTGTAGCAGAATATTAAATATATCCGGATGGGCCTTTTCGATTTCATCCAGCAGAATGACACAATGGGGCGACTGATCCACGGCATCCGTGAGCAATCCACCCTGATCATAGCCCACATAGCCGGGCGGCGCGCCGATCAGGCGGGACACAGAATGGCGTTCCAAATATTCCGACATATCGAAACGGTGCAGTTCAAGCCCCAGAAGGCTGGCCATTTGTTTGGTTACCTCGGTCTTGCCAACTCCGGTGGGGCCACAGAACAGATAACTGCCGATAGGTTTGTCATCCTGGCGCAGACCTGCTCTGGACAGCCGTATGGCATCGGTCAGAACCTCAATAGCCTTGTCCTGACCATATATGACCCGTTTCAGGTCGGTATCAATGCTCGCGAGAACAGCGGTATCATCCTTGGACACGGATTTGGCCGGAATACGGGCTATTTTTGACACCACGACTTCCACATCCTCCACGGAAATATCAGACTTGCGTTCCTCAGGCGTCAGCAGCATTTGCGAAGCCCCGACCTCATCAATCACATCAATGGATTTATCCGGCTGTTTACGGTCATTAATATGGCGCGAGGACAAGTCCACGGCGGCATCAATCACATCATCGCTGTATTTTACACCGTGATGTTCCTCAAAATATTTCTTCAGGCCTTTCAGAATTTCCTTGGTTTCCGGAATAGTTGGCTCTTTGATGTCAATCTTCTGAAACCGCCGGAGCAAGGCCCGGTCTTTTTCAAAATGCGAGCGAAATTCCTTGTAAGTGGTTGACCCGATACAGCGGATAGCGCCGGATGACAGAGCAGGTTTCAGCATGTTTGAGGCATCCATGGCCCCGCCGCTGGTGGCCCCGGCCCCGATAATAGTGTGAATTTCATCAATGAACAGAATGGCCCCGTCATGCTGTTCCACCTCGGCAATGACCGCTTTCAGCCGTTCTTCGAAATCACCCCTGTAACGGGTTCCGGCCAGCAATGTTCCCATATCGAGACAGAAGATGGTAGCATTTTGCAACACCTCCGGCACTTTCTTTTCCACGATATGACGGGCCAGCCCCTCGGCAATGGCGGTTTTACCCACCCCCGGATCGCCCACATAAAGCGGGTTATTCTTGGACCGGCGACAGAGAATCTGAATTGTACGTTCAACCTCATGTTCCCGGCCAATAAGGCGGTCAATCTTACCGGATTTTGCTTTCTCATTTAGGTTAACGCAGTATTTTTCCAGCGCGGTTTCTTCCTTCTCTCCCTCGTCAAAGTCTTCATCCGCACCAATGGGGCTTTCTTTTTCGCTATGTTTGCCCGCTGATTTGGCCAAGCCATGAGAGACATAGCTAACCGCGTCCAGCCGGGTCATCTCGTATTGCTGAAGGAAATAAACCGCATGGCTTTCCCGTTCCGAGAACAGGGCGATCAAGACGTTGGCCCCGGTAACTTCCTCGCGCCCGGAACTTTGCACATGCAAGATAGCCCGCTGTATTACCCGCTGAAAACCGGATGTTGGGGTGGCCTCACCGCTTTGATCTGTTTTGATATTATCGAGCTCAATATCCAAGTAGGTCTTTATCTCCGCCCGGAGCTGACGCACATTCACATCACAGGCGCGCAGAACCGCCACCGCATCCTTGTCGTCCAGAAGGCCGAACAACAGATGTTCCAGCGTGGCAAACTCATGTTTGCGCAGGTTGGCTTCACCCACGGCGCGATGCAATGTATGTTCAAGATTGGGGGAGAATGTAGGCATGGATATTCACTCCTTTTCCAAAGTACATTGCAGGGGATGGTCATTGCGACGGGCATGGTCGATCACCTGCATGACCTTGGTTTCTGCAACTTCAAAACTGTAAACCCCGCATATGCCGATACCTGTCTGATGAACATTCAGCATGATCTGTACCGCCTCATCCTCTGTTTTCTGAAAAAAGGTCAGCAGCGTATGAACCACAAAATCCATCGGCGTATAGTCGTCGTTCAGCATCAAGACCTTATACATGGACGGCTTTTTTGTTTTGGGGCGGGTTTTGGTTAAAACGCCGGTTTTACCTTTGCCCTTATCATCCTTTTGATTATCGCTCATCTACCTGTCATCATTATTGAAATAGTTACCTATATTAAATAGACAGTCCAACGCCGTTTTTAAAGACATCAAATGTATTCTTTGGCAAAAAAACATAAATAATCAATTTTTTCAG
>DRKK01000332.1 GCA_011051815.1 Sphingomonadales bacterium
AACCAAGGTAAAATAGCACAGATACAGCAGGATCGACCATGCGCCCATAAAGCGTTCAATTATATGACTACCATAAAATGTCAATAGGCCTATGGCGATCAACAAACCAATGGTGCCTACCAATGGGGAGGTTAAAAATAAATTTCGGGTTATTTCCCCGGCAGCCGCCCCGATAACCGATAAAACAACAATCATTAACAGCATGAGCAGTATCTCATACAAAAACCACGCCCGGCCCAGAAGCTGTCTGAAGAATGATTTATAATCATAACTCTGTGTCATCCGACAAAGCTCAAAAGAAGCTGCCATAACACAGCTCCAGATCAGAGCCGCAACCCCCATAGCCATGAGGCCCCCAATGGGGCCATGGGGCAGGAAGAATTCGACCAACTCCCGGCCTGTGGCATAACCGCCACCAATGACGACGCCCTGAAAGACCAGCCCCGGCAACAGGTATTTCTGGTAAAATGACTGTATCATTACATATTTTCCATCATATGATCGACAATAGCCGCCATGCCGGAACGTACGGGATCACAGACGGGGAGATTTAACTGCACGCTCAGAGACGTCATATAGGTCATAGCCTCATCATCGGTAAACTTGGATGTGTTAACAGCCACGCCGACAACCTTCACAGCAGAATTTGTCAATTGCGCCGCTTCTATATTGCGTTTCATCACCACTTTAATATCCGGTAGAGGGAACCCTCCCATAAAGGCCGTATGCGTGCGGTCCGGATCATGGCATATCACCAGGGCATCCGGCTGGCTACCATGAAGAAGTCCAAGGGCAACGCCTGCATAGGCCGGATGGAACAAGGCCCCTTGCCCCTCAATGATATCCCAGTGATCTTGCGTATTAGCCGGGCTAATCATTTCCGCCGCGCCGGAGATAAAATCGGCGACCACCGCATCAACGCTGATCCCGCCCCCGGCAATCAGAATACCAGTCTGACCAGTGGCCCGGAAGTCAGCCTTCATCTCACGGCTTTGCATTTCTTTTGCCAAGGCAAGGGCAGCATATTTCTTGCCAATGGCACAATCCGCGGCCACGGTAAGCAGTCTCTTGCCAGATCGTTTCTTACCATTGCCAACCTTCAAGGCCTGTGTGGTTTGCCTGACATCATGGAGTGTACATCCGTATTTTCTGGCTGTTTCCCGCAGAACCTCTATATCATTCAGCCTTACATGCAACCCGGCGGCGATATCAAGCCCCGCTTCCAGTGCCTCACACAAGGTTGCAATCCAATTATCAGGTAGAAAACCACCCAGATTAGCCACACCAATGACCAGCGTGCCTATATTGTGTTTTTCTCTGGCTTCACGCGGGGTCATATCCTTGAGGCCCAAATCGACCTTGCAGCCCACGAGCCGAAGCTGCCCCTTGCAGTTATCCGGGCACCATTGCAAAAGGCCAAAGGCTGTCTTGGCAAGTCCCTCCTGTTCCGTATCTCCCAAAAATAAAAGATAGGGGGTTTTCAGTTTGATCATTTTATCGGTCACAATCTTTACTTTCATTTTTTCTATATTTGGATGCTGTTTTCCGGGTCTAATGCGCTGACGTCTATCTCAGCTCCATGGCCCGGGGTGTCAGGCAAATGGAGCAGACCGCCGATTTCATCATCGAACGTCACGCCGCCGATAACCGGATCACTCTTGAAATGATAGCAAGAGTCCAGATCTATAAACGTAATATTAGGCCGCGCCATGGCCAGATGAGCGGCCGCGGACAGGCCTAAACGGCTCTCGGCAAAACAACCGATCATGCATTTGGCCCCGGCGGCCTCGGCAATGGCATTGATCTTGAGGCCCGTATGGATACCCCCCGCCTTGCCGAGCTTGATATTCAGGTAATCCGCCGCCCCGTGCCGAACCAGCTTCAGAGCATCATGATGATCAAACACGCTTTCATCGGCACAGATCGGCAGGTCCACCTTGTCCCGAAGCCGGGCCATATTGTCATAATCCCACACCGCCAGAGGCTGTTCCGCATAGTCCAGATCAAGGTCGGCCATCGCCTTGATATTGGCCACCGCCGTCGGATAGTCCCAACCCTGATTGCTGTCTATCTTAAGGGCAATATCCGGCCCGACAAGCTCCCGCACCGCCGTCACATGGGCCACATCCACAAGCCCCGGACGGCCCACCTTCAGCTTAATGGCATTAAAGTTGGCCGCAAGGATATTCCGGGCCTGAGCCACCGTATCAGCAACTGTGTCCCGCCAGCCGATGGTCAGGTCAGTCCTGATCTCCCGACGTTCCCCACCAAGGAAGCGATAAAGCGGCATCCCCGCCGCCTTGGCCGCGATATCATAAAGGGCCATATCAAAGGCCGAACGGACCGAAGGCTCGCCAACCGAAAGCCCGTTAATCTCTGCCATGCGGGCCTCTATGGCCAGAGCGTCCTTGTCCTTGATCATACGCGCCATTTGTTGGGCCGCTGCATAATTGCTATCCTGACTATCGCCGGTTATCGGCGCGAAAGGGCTGGCCTCCCCCCAGCCATAAAGACCACTCTGCGTCGTAATCTTAACCACAATATTTTGGGCGGCATCAATGACACCAAGCTTTACCCGTATGGGGTTGCTTATGGCTATTTTCAACTTGTGAATATCAATTCGAACTATATTCATTCTATGGTACTCGCTATAAAATTATTCTTTGGGTGAGATCAGCCTATTCATTTCGCCTACCATAGTTATACGGGATACCCATAAATAGTACAGCCTTATTTATTTATAAGACTGTTTATATCTCATTTAAGGGTGTTTGTTTCCTTGTATAAATAACCTTTACGGTATATGAACATCTTATATTTGTTTTCTGCCAGAGGAAATACATGACAATAATTACGACGCAGAATAAAGATGCCCTTGATGCCTATGAAATTATTATGGATGCAATTGTTACTCAAAAGCTCCCCCCAAGTCAGAAGGTGTCTGAGAATATCTTAAGTGATATGTTTGGCCTCAGCCGGACTATCTCACGAAACTTGATCGAACGCCTGATGGCGCAACAATTTTTGGTTTCACTGTCCCCGCGCGTAACACAAGTAGCGCCGCTTACCTTAATGGAAATCAAGCAAAATTTTGCGTTACGAAAGATATTACTACCGGAAATTGCGGCCATTTCCGGGGCCAAGGTTGACTTTAAAGAATTAAATAATCTGAATGATAAATTACAAAATCTTCTCACGGCACAAGATGACCAATCTGCTTTGCAGTTCCTGAAAATCAACAAAGAGTTAAACCTGACCCTATGCTATCCGGCACAATATCCCTTGATGCATGAATGGGTAGGTCAGTTGGAAGATATGGCGATGCGCATCTATTGGCTATATATAAAAACCACAAACAGCTTTCCCTACTCAAATGAACAACAAAAAATAACTTTTGATATTATGAAAAGCGATGAACCCCGAAAGATCCAGAAAGCCCTCCACGATATGATCAGCCAAACTGAAGATAGAATTCTAAACGCTATCTTCACCCATGAACAATTCTACACTCAGGACTTGCTGGTATAATAATCGCCTAGCCTAAATAAATATAGGTATTTTACAGAGAAATAAAGTGCGCCTTTACCCTGGTAATCTGATCAGCTTGACAGTCTTCTTAGGTAATTGCCCAAGGAAGTTAAACCAGCCCTGATTCAGATATTATTTCTGCCAAGAGCCTTTCCTTTCGGTAACTCATGAGATGCACGCCCGAGATACCCTCTATCTGACGGATTTGATTTAAGGTCTCCATACATATTCTTTTACCTTCTTGCCGCTCATCCCCCGCCCGTTCCAAACGCTCAATGATATGGTCTGGAATGATAACACCAGGAACTGAGGATTTTATAAACCTAGCAGCTTTCACAGAAACCAATGGCCCTACCCCCACAAGAATATAACATTTTTTATGTAATTCCCGCGCCCGGACCTCTGTCATGAATTTTTTCAGGGCCGCTACATCAAAGCAAAACTGGGTTTGAAAAAACTGTGCTCCCGCATTTATCTTGCGCTCCATCCGCAATACTCTTGCATCGAGCGGGCTGACAAATGGATTCAAAGCCGCCCCAAGAAATAGATTAGGCGCTTTCTTTAATTGGCGTCCAGACAAGAAGATATCCTCATCACGCATCATTTTCGCCGTCCGCAATAGTGATATTGAATCTAGATCAAATACAGGCTTTGCCCCTTTTTGGTCTCCTGACTGTACACTATCACCTGTAACGCATAACAGATTTGTTACCCCCAAAGCCGCTGCCCCTAAAATATCGCCCTGCAAGGCAATGCGGTTTCGATCACGGCAGGCATACTGCATGACAGGAACAACCCCATCATTATGAAGGATAACCGATGACGCCAAGCTGGACATATGACAGTTTGCCCCCGCGCCGTCCGGGACATTCACTGCCGTAACAAAATCTTTCAAGTGGGCTACCCGCCGGATAATTTCAGCAGGGTCGGCGGAATCTGGCGGTGATAATTCTGCGGTTATCACAAAATCACCCGCCTGTAGCTTTTCCTCCAAGAAGCCACTGGGACTACGGTGGGTGCCGACCTCAAGTGGTACCGGCGGAAAAATTTTAACTCTGTATAATTCATCCGTATCTTTATTCTTTTCAATGACCTTGGCCCAAGCAGATCTTCCCTGTTGATTTGTTTCGGCAGGCCGCAAGGGGATGGTGAATGTCTCTTCCTCGCCGATTTTCTTAACCCCTGTCCAGGCGTCAACCCAAACGCATTTCATAAGATGGTCAATTTCACAAAATCCGCCCTCCCGAACGCCGCCGCAGGG
>DRKK01000333.1 GCA_011051815.1 Sphingomonadales bacterium
AAATAACAGCGAAAATAATAGCCGGGACAAAGCCGCAAAGGAAATCAAACAAAATTTACTGGCCGCCATGCATCATAACTTCAAAACCCCACTTAACGGGATTTTGGGTTATTCCGAAGTCATCATGTCAGAAATGCTAGGGCCTATCGGACAGGAATCCTATAAAGATTGTGCGCAGGATATTCATGGGGCAGGCCGGGATCTGCTCCATCTAATTGATAATCTGCTTGATTTAAAAGAGCTGGAAACGGCTGAGTTTTCTTTACAGGAAGAAAAATTCCCGCTCACCGAGATGATTGCCGAATGCATCGGAAAATTATCAGCGGATGCGGAAAAGGCCTCGATTGATCTTTTCTGCAAAGTTGATCCCAATTGTAAAAATATTTTTGGCGACAAATCACGCCTGCAACAAACCATTCACAGTTTGCTCACAAATGCATTGAAATTCACGCCTCATGGCGGTGAAATTATTATTTCAGCACGGCAGGACAATAACGGTGCCTGTCTGATCAGTTGCACGGACAACGGGGTCGGCATGGGCTCACAGCAACTGGCAAAAATTTTCTGCCATGACACTCATCTGTCCAATATATATTCCACCCCCACCGTGGGGATCGGATTTGGCCTTACCTATGTCAAGCAGCTCATTGAACGCCACGATGGGAGTGTGTCCATCATCAGTGCCAAGGGCAAGGGGACAACAGTAACCCTATACCTGCCCCCGAACAGGCTGTGTTAGGAACAATAATATCCGCCCCGGACTTGCTTTATAACAAGTCCCCCCTATATATTTGCCATAACGCTATTTATCAGGATAAAAACGGGTATGTCTTTAAATATTATTTCCGCCAACCATCTGCGCACTGGCCTGAATGTTTATTTTATTCAGGATGAGGCGGGCAACCGCTGGGATACAGATTACACCAAAGCCTCCATTTATGATCCGGAAAAAATATCTGAGGCCTTCGATCAGGCACAACAGGATATGGGCAATAATATTGTTGTGGATTGCGTCATAGTTCCCGTTGATAAAAACCACGTCCCCCTGACCACCCGGGAAAGAATCCGCAGCACCGGACCGTCAAGCAAATATGGCCATGCGGTCAGTCAATAGGGCTTCAATTATGATTGTACATCAGATATACGCCGATAATCCATTACGCAATTTTCACTATCTGATTGCCTGCCCGGAAAGCCGTGACGCATTGGTCATTGACCCTCTTGATGTCAGTAGGTGCCTTGACGTTGCGGCAAAACATGATCTGAAAATTACCAAAATTCTCAACACTCATGAGCATTGGGACCATGTGGATGGTAATGCTGAAATGCAACAGGCAACCGGGGCAACCATCTATGCCCATCATAGGGCCATGGATAAAATCGGCAATGTGGATATAGGACTGAAAGCCGGCGATGAAATCTCAATCGGCACCAGCATCACGCTGACCGCACTGGATACACCCGGCCATACCATGAGCCATCTTTGCCTGTTATCAAATGGGAAAGACCCTGCCCTGTTTTGTGGGGATACCCTGTTTAATGCCGGGGCGGGCAATTGCCATAATGGCGGCGACCCAGACATCTTGTATGATACTTTCTCACAGCAATTGGACAAGCTGCCCGATGATACGCGCATCTATCCGGGCCATGATTATATTGTCAATAATCTGGAATTTACCCTTGATCGCGAGCCGGGCAATGCACAGGCCCAGGCCATGCTGGAAAAACTAACGGGGCAGGACCCCCATAATGCCTATATCACCACCATGGCCGATGAACGGCGCATCAACAGTTTTTTCCGGCTGGAAAACCCGGCCATCATAGAAAAGTTGAAAAGTGAGAACACAAAAATATCTGATATCCCGACACCCCGCGAAATATTCAAGGCGCTTCGGGAACTCAGGAACCATTGGTAACAAAGAAGGAATATACGATGAGTCTCGAAAGCATCACCGCTGAAATCAGTGACAAAGCCCAATCCATGGACGCCAATGGCAAGACAGTCAAAATTGACTTTCAAGGCGACGGCACCATCTTCATTGACGGCGCAACCACGCCACCAACCGTCAGCAACGATGATAACGAAGCCGATGTGACCCTGATCATCAGCGAAGAAAATTTTGAAGGGCTGATGGATGGCTCCCTCAACCCGCAGATGGCCTTTATGATGGGCAAGCTGAAAATTGATGGCGATATGGGACTGGCGCTGAAGCTGGGCGACCTGTTTAGTTAAGGCGCAATCAACCCGTGAGCGCGGCACGCGGCGAGTAAGCTGTTCAGGGCTGTTCTGGCTTCGGCATCAATGGTCACGCCGCCCGTGGCATCTCCGATAGCCGCCTGTTGCGCCCCCACCACCTGAAGTCCGGATATGTCCAGCCTGCTGGCCATAACACGTCCCTTCTGCCATTGGCCGGAAAAATAACGGGTCACAAGATTTTCATCCTTTAACCAGATTGTCATCCCCTCAAAGGGCAGATAAAACTGCCATGCCCCACCTATAAACTGGGCCAGCTCATTATCATGACCGCTCCAGCTTCCGGTCCCGCCACTGCTCACCAGCCACAGGCCGCCCTCAAGGGGTGAGGCGGGCGGGAGGGCCAAGGTCGATGTTTCTGCCGCCGTCTGAATATAGGCATCCAGAATATTCAGCGCCATATTATGGGTGACTTCCTTCTGGGACTGGCTAGTGATGATATAAGGCGCGCCAAGGCGCGATGTTTGTGTTGTCATAATTAGTTACCTCTAGTCTGAATTATAATTAAAGCGTGATATCAAGTGGCCATCCCCGGCCCACGGTGTCACTGATTTGACTGAAACGAACGGCAAGGCTGGCCTGAAGCCCGCCAAAATCCGTATTTTGGAAATTCGCAAAATAGATAACCTGCGGCCCATTGGAAGTCAGGGTCCGCACCACGGTTGCTCCGGACAAAATTTCAATATCATATTTCTCATACAGCTCCCCCAAAGGCACATCTGCATTATCCTGCCAATCCCCGCCCACCCGGCTGCGTCTGATCCAACCTATGGTCAGGTTACCGGACCCGTCCCGCACGCCCGATGCATGGACAGGGGCAAACGGCTTTAACACCTCCGCCCCAAAGGTATGGTTTATCGGCGGGGCATCGGCCACAAGTGCGCCCGATGTGACGGCTTTAAACTGATATGTCCGGCCAATATCGGAAAAACGCAGGACGGCAGGACGGATTGTGCTTTCGGCCAACAGCACAAAAATTTCTGCTGCGCCATGGCTGGCAACTTTTCTGTCCGTACCGCGCCTACCCCGTAGCAACCCGCTCAGGCGATAGCGGCCATCCGGTTCCAAAACCGCGTCCCGGAACTGAATGATCTCACCGCCAACCCAAGCCACATTAGCCCCGCCCAACACCCCCTCTGCCGTCTCTCCGGACAGAAGATGAGTGCTATTATCCAGCGTCACAAGAAGGTCATTACCCTCATCCCAATAGGCCGTGGGGCCAGCGGCAAGGGTATTTTCCACACTGCCGCTCACCACATCACTTGCCGTAAAGTCAATCTGACTATAACTCTGATCGTTATCCCGCGAGATAAACAGGCCCGCCCCGTTCCATTTTCCACTACCAGCCCCCGCCGCCCAGAACAAAATCGGCGACGAGACATTCTCGCC
>DRKK01000334.1 GCA_011051815.1 Sphingomonadales bacterium
GAAAATAAAGGACAAAAAGCCGATAAAAACCGCTGCCAACCGGGCACCCAAAATTACCCCGAAGACCAAACCGCGCCGTTTTAATGCGGGCAAGCTGTCCGCCCTGCTGGACAAGCGGGAGCAATCGGAACCGGATATTCTGGAAAAGCTGAAAGACCGGGATTTTGGCTCGGAAAAGAGGATCAGCAGCCTTGATCTGGAACAGCAAATTCTGAGCATTGCCGATGCTATCGACAAGCATATTTTTGACAATCAGTGCTGGAATGTTCCGGCGGGAGCCAAGGGGGCGGCGGGACTGAAGGTAACGGTTCAGGTGCGCCTCGGCCCGGATGGGGAACTGATAGGGGCGCCGAAAGTGACGGAGAGCAGCCGAATGACCATGCCGGGTCAGGAATTTTTCAGAACGGCGGCTGAAAGTGCGCTCAGAGCGGTGCGTAAATGTGCGCCTTATGATTTCCTGCCCAAGGATAAATATGATCTGTGGCGGGATATGGAAATAATATTTGACCCGGAACATATGTTAAACGGATAGATATAAAATATATGGAGATGCAAGTGAGGTTACTGAAAAGACTAATGACGGCTATGGCCGGACTGGCTTTGACGATTTTTTCGGCCAATGCAAGGATCGTGGTTGATGTGAACCGGGGCCACGCGGACCCGCTTCCCATTGCGATCACGGACCTTGTTGGCAGTGAAAATGATATTGTTTCCGGTGGCTCGGTTCAGGATTACGGCAAGCGCATGGCCCTTGTGGTCAAGGCTGACCTGACCCGGTCCGGCCTGTTCCGGACGGTGGATAGCGGCGCTTTTATCAAATCGGGCAATGCGCTGACCAGTCTTAGAAACCCCAATTTCAGCAACTGGAAAGCCATCGGGGCGCAGGCGCTGATGAATGGCTCTATTTCCTTGCAGGAAGACGGGCGGCTTAAAGTGGAATTCAGGCTTTGGGACGTTCTGGGCAGTAGCCAGATGACCGGCCTGCGTTATTATACATCGCCAAAAAACTGGCGGCGCATCGCGCATCTTATGTCCGATGCCATATATAAACGCCTGACCGGGGAAAGCGGATATTTCGACACCCGTGTGGTCTATATCTCGGAAAGTGGTCCGGCAACGGCCAAGATAAAGCGGCTGGCGATCATGGATCAGGATGGTTATAACCATGTCTTTCTGACCACGGGCAAAAACCTTGTACTGACGCCGCGGTTTTCCCCCACGGCACAGGAAATCACCTATCTGTCCTATCACGGGGATAACCCGCGTGTTTATCTCTATAATATTGACAGCGGCAAGCAGGAAATTCTGGGTGATTTTCCGGGCATGACCTTTGCGCCGCGTTTCTCACCGGATGGGAATAAAGTGATTATGTCACAGGCCTATAAGGGCAATTCTGATATTTATGTCATGGAGCTTAGGACCCGTAAAATTCAACGTCTCACCAAGCATACAGCCATTGATACCTCGCCCAGCTATTCGCCTGATTCGCGCTACGTGACCTTTAATTCGGACCGGGGCGGCAGTCAGCAGATTTATGTGATGGATGCGGACGGGAAAAATATCAAACGGATCAGTTTTGGCAAGGGCCGATACAGCACCCCCGTCTGGTCACCGCGCGGTGATTTGATCGCCTTCACTCGCCAATATAAGGGTAAATTTTACATCGGTGTTATGAAGCCGGATGGCAGTGGTGAGCGGCTTCTATCCGAGAGCTACCTTGACGAAGGGCCTACCTGGTCCCCAAACGGGCGGGTGATAATGTTCTTTCGTCAGCAACCCTATGACCGTCAGGGCAGGGGCGGTGAAACGCAATTATGGACCGTGGATTTGACTGGATATAACGAGAGGCAGATAATAACACCTCTGGAAGCCTCCGATCCTGCATGGTCCCCCTTGATTAGATAAATGATTCTGTTATAGTTCCAACGGTTTGTTATGGTCTTCAATAATAAAGGTTGGAAACAGGCAAACGCCAGTTCTTGCGGGGAATGGCATATCATCGGTAGAAAAATATGATTAAGTTACGTGGAAGGACCACTAGATGCTGAAAAAAATGAATGGCGTAAAATATTGGGCACTGATCGGGGCCGCTTTGTTGTTAAGTGCATGCGCAAATTCGAATACGAATACAGGCGCATTGGATAACGCGCCTGCGGAACCTGTAGCTGCAGAACCACAGGAGCCTGTGGTTGCGGAGCCAACAGAATCTGTGACAACAGAGCCAATGATGGAAGACCCTGCGACGCAGGAATCCTTGGATATGGCGGCAGATAATGCGCTGGTCTATTTTGGCTATGATCGTTATGACCTGTCCGCAGAGGGTCGCGCCGGATTACAGGCACAGGCCGCATGGCTTGTGGCCCATGCCGATGTCAAGGTTACTGTCGAAGGCCATTGTGATGAGCGTGGCACTCGGGAATATAACTTGGCCCTTGGGGACAGACGTGCGAATGCGGTAAAAAATTACCTGGTGGCACTTGGTGTTGACCCCTCCCGTATTCATACGGTCAGTTACGGCAAGGAACGTCCTGCGGTAACCGGAACAGGCGAATCTGTATGGTCAAAGAATCGCCGTGGATATACCCGCGTAAATTAATATTCTTGTATCTTTACAGAATACCCGCGCGTCTTATCGGCTGCGCGGGTATTTTTATGAGTTTATGACCCGGAGCATTTTATGAAAAGAAATACCGTTGTGAATATCGGCCTGATTGTGGTTATGGCGATCTTGTTGCCAATGACATCTCAGGCGCAGTCCTCTAAGGCGACAAACAAGCGGCTGGAAAGGATAGAGAAGCAACTGAAGGCGGTTCAAAGGAAAGTCTTTAAACCGGGCAGCAGTTTTGCCGCAGAGACCGGGGGCAGCGTTGCCCCAGCGGGCGGCAACATCCGCTTTGCTGATCTGGAAGCGCGCATAGCCCAGATAGAAACACAGCTTCGCCAGCTTACCGGACGTATCGAGGAAAGCAATTATCAAGCCGGGCAGTTAAAGCAACAGATGGCCGTTATGGCCCGTGATTATGAATTTC
>DRKK01000335.1 GCA_011051815.1 Sphingomonadales bacterium
GTTGAGGATTTTTTCGCCAATCTTGATTAGGGTTCTGCCTAAGAAATTGGCGGCGAAAAAGCCCAGAACAGTCAGCATTAGAAACAAGAAAACCAGCCCGATACCCGGTAGGGGGAAAGGCAGGTAGGTTTCCGGATTATAGGCCGCTGGGATGAGAGGCTTTATATTACGGTCGATAAGATCGATGAAGGCCAGCGCCAGATAAATGGTAATGCCCACAGGGGAGGCCACTACAAGCCCGGTCAGGAAGTAGGTTCTTAACCGTTGCAGAAAGCTTTTCTGCGGTTTGCTTGGCGGTATATCAGGCATTTTTTTCTTATCCGAAAATCAGGGTTTATCTTATGGGCAACATATAGATATTCAATATGTCCGCAATATGTCTTTTATAATGTTTTGCTATACATACGGTAATTTTTATACCGCCAGCAGCCGATGGTCTCCAGCATTTTTGACAGGCGGGTGTTTTCTTCCAGAACCCATGACAGTTCCGCATGGGTACATCCGGCCTTTTCCGCCTGAATCCGGCATTCCTCAATCAGGGCAAAGGCCATGGCACCGCCTAGCGCGGTATTCTGAAATTCCTTACGCACGCCCATCAGAGGCACCCGTACGGTTTTATAGCGGGGATTTAATTTAAGCCGCCAGAGCAGTTTAAATATGCCAAAAGGAAATAAATGCCCATCCAGGTCAGCGATGATCTCATTAAGGTTGGGCAGGGTGACCATCATGGCCATGGGTACACCGTCATATTCGGCAATATAGGTAAAATCCTCCCGGATCAGGAGCTTCATATCCTTGACCGCCTTGTTCAATTCGGCCTCGGTAAAGGGCAGGGCCATCCAGTTATCGGTCCAGGCATCATTGAAAATATCAAGGATGATCTTCAGATCTTCGGCGTAATTTTTCATATTGATCCGCCGCAAACGGACCTTGCCGTCACGCATGCTGCGTTTGATCAGCTTGTTAATGGTGGGCGGCAGAATGGGTTGGTTAAATTTCAGGTAATAGGCCCATAAATCCTTGACCTTATCCATGCCGTATCCGGTCATTAAATCCTGATAATAGGGCAGGGCATGGTTCATCATCAGGCTGGGCGGGGTATCAAACCCTTCTATCAGCATCCCTGCCTCTTCATTGATGGACAGGCTGAATGGGCCGATCACGCTGGTGCGCCCTTCTGATTTCAGCCACGCGCAGGCGGTATCCATCAGGGCCGCAGCTGCTGCCGGATCATTGATACATTCAAAAAAACCAAAATGGCCGATTTTTTCGTTATGCTGCTGTTCCACAAGGTCGTCAATCTGGGCCGATATGCGCCCCACAACCTCATTACCTTTATAGGCCAGCCAGAATTTAGCCCGGGCATGCTCGAAGTAAGGATTCTTGTCTTTATCCAATATTTCCAGCCGTTCCATAATGATGGGGGCTACCCAATTGGGGTCATCTTTATATAAGGCCCAAGGCAGGGTAACAAAGGCTTTGAAACCTGCTTTGTCGGTCACCTCTGTGATGGTGATGGAAGATGTCATATGAGATTTCCCTTGTTTTCTTTTTATTCTTCTGTGAGCAGGATGAAGCTTACGCCGGTGAGGAAAAACAGCAAAAATGGTAACCAGGCGGCCACCATGGGCGGCACCGCACCATATTGGCCCAACGCCACGAACAGATTGTTGATGACAAAATAGCCAAAGCCCATGGCCCCGGTCAGCGCGATACGGCCAAATAAATTACCGCCCCGATGCAGCCCAAAGGCCGCCAGCCCCGCCAGGAGCGGCATTAGCAGGGTGCTGAGCGGGGAAACAAATTTCTGATAGAGCATGGTTTCAAAGCTCGCCGTATTATGACCTTCCTTGCCCAGTTGGACGATGGCGGTGCGGAGTCGTTGCAGGCTGACCTGATCCGGTTTCAGGGCCAGCGCGATGAAACGCTGGGGCGGAATATCCGTATCCCAGACCAGATTTTCCATGGGCGTCACCTTCAGGGTGCGCAGGTTAAAATCCTTAACCTCAAACAGAGTCCATTTGCCGTCCCGATACACGGCAAAATCAGCCTTGATCAGGGAGGTGATGCGCTTGTCCTTGTCCCGGATATATTGGGTCACCTTATCCAGGAGCAGGATGCTGCCATTGCGGCTGGCGCTTTCGGCCTTGATCAGGTTGTTGCCGTCATTGACCCATGTGTCATAGACCGTATCCGGTGCGGGTGGCAGGTCGGCAGCATATTTATTCTCTTTCCAGTTTCTAAGCTCCGCCTTGGCGCTGATAGTGACCGTTTCGGTGAATACAAAATGCAGACAGGCAATGAGCAGAGACATGAGGATCATGGGCGTAATAATTCGGAAGGCCGACCATCCGGCGGATTTCATGATGACAATTTCGCTATGGACATTCAGCCCGGCCAGACACATGATTGAGGCCAATAGGGCGACAAAGGGCGAGAATAGCGATAACAGTGTAGGGGTGCGCAGGGTCACATAATGCCAGAGGTCAGAATATACCGCCCCTTCACCAGCCATAATATCATCGGATTCAGACAAGAGGTCCAGCATTTGCAGGGTCGCCACCAAGCCAACCAGAATGATGATATAGCGGCTGGCAAAAAGCTTTGCCAGATATATATCCATACTTCCCGGATTAAGAAAGCCGCCTAAGTGGTTTGAAAATTTGATGAATCTTTCCATGTCAGTTGGCCGCCCTTAACCGGCTGACCATGCGGGTGATGGCGCTGACCGTAATGTCATAGATGATTTCAATTTTCCGGAGTGGCATGCCACCTACCTTATAGGTTCCGATATAATAGAATCTGGCAGTCAGCAGTATGAAAATTGCCGTAGGCAGCCAGATGGCCATCAAGGGGGATATGTCGCCGGTGGCGGAAAAATTAAGACCGAATTCCAGAATCTTGTGGTAAATGAGCAAAATCACGATCCCCACCGTAATGCCCAGTGCCCGCCCGGATCGTTTGGCCACCAGCCCAAGCGGTATGGCCAGAAAGGGGACAATCAGAATGGACAGGGCGCGCGCGGTCCTTGAATGGAGGGTGGCAATGATCGCCGGATCCTTACTGCCCCGCTTTTCCCACAGTTCCACGATGGTCATTTCCTTGGCTTCTTCGCCCCGGTCACGGAAGGTGGCAAAGTTAGGTACATCTATTGGCAGGTCATGAATGTCAAAATTGACAATATTGGGCCGGCTTCGGGACAGGTCAAGGTCGATCAAGGTGCCGTTTTCAAGGCGCAGGATCAGATAACGCTTGTCGGGAGAGACAAAAAAACTGCCCCTTTCCGCATTGATGGACTGGATGCGGCCATCCTGTTGTTCCTTCTGGGCAAAAATCTGGATCAGTTCCCGGCCTGAATTGCGGGATTCTTCGATGCGTAGGGTCAGGCCATCGCCAAGGTCGGTAAATTCCCCGGCTTTGATGCTGGCCCCCAGTGCACCGCTGCGAATGTCAAAGACCAGCCCTTGATAGGTATAGCGGCTATAGGGCTGAACAAAGCCGACAACGATCACATTGACGATCAGCAAAAAGACCGCCACATAGAGGCTGGGCACGATAATCCGGTTCAGGCTGATCCCCGCCGCCATCATGGCATCCAGTTCGCTGTTCAGGGCCATCTTGCGCACCGCCAGCAAAACGCCCAGAAACATGGACAGGGGCAGGACAAGGGTCAGATATTGCGGCATCAGGTTGCCCAGCATGCGCCAGACGATGTCGATAGGCCCGCCCTGATTGATGACAAAATCAAAAAGACTGAGCATTTTTTCCAGCAGCAACAGCAATGCGGATATGCCCAAAGTGACCAGAAGGGGCACTATGGTCTCGCGCAATATATATTTATCAATTTTTTTCAGCATTTAGTCGCTTTTGGTCTGGATTTAGCCTGATTTCACGCTTATAGCATTTAGGGTACGAAGTTAGTAAATATTTTTTTGCCAAATAAGCTGAATTTTGTGGTTTTTATTGGGCTGAATGTGAAAAATCGTTGAATAACCAAAATAAATTAGCGGGAAGTATTGTCATTGGGAATAATTGCCATATTGAGTAGCCCGTCCTCTTTCACAGAGAATGGTGAAATGGATAAAATCCGGGCGGTCATTTCCGAGGGGACCGGGATTTTCCATTATGAGGTGGAAAAGCACAAGGATATTGCCGAAGCGTTAGGCCGGTTCAGTCAGGTTGATGTGGATGTCATTGCCATTTTGGGGGACCGGGCGTTAACCTCGGCAACTTTTGAACATATATTGGAAAAGGACTTGCTGAAAAGTAAGGATATTCCGCTGGCCATTCTGCCTGCCGGGGACAATAATATTGTCGCGGAAAATTTCGGAGCAAACCGGTCTGAGCCACATAAGGCATTGGAAGATTTGCTTAAATTTCACCGGCAGGGAAGATTATTGGACACGATAACCGAATGTCCTCTGCTTAAGCTGGAGGGGGTTCGGGGCATTGGGTATCTATATGGGCTTTTCTTTTGTGCGGGTATAATTATCAAGAAGAAAAGCCTGTTCAAGCGGAAAATATCCGCCAGAGGGCTCTTCTCCCGTTTTCGTAACTGGTTGAGCATTATCAGACTTGTTCAGGCGGCTTATCGGCGGGCCATGGGCAAGCAAAAGCTGGAAGATGCCATACGTATCAACCGCAATCAGCGCGGCGCCGTTGTCGGCAGCTATTTTATGCTGTTGATCTCCACGTTGGACAAGGCCTTCTGGGGCGTTTCCATCGGACAGGAGAAAAGACAGGACAGGGCGCATTTTATCAGTGTTGAAAATACGCCAAAGGCCATTCTGGAAACCGGCAAGCTTATGCTCAGGGGTAATTATGACGGTATCGACCATGCGGGCAATATCATTGCCGAAATCCAACATGCCCGAATTGTATTGAAAACCCCGTTTGTCCTTGATGGAAGCTACTATGAGGCCGATGACAACGGCGAATTATTCGTTACGGTTACCGATAGCCTGAAATTTATCCAGTTAGGCTAGCTACTTTATCCTGTAAAATGCCCAGCCTTTTGCCGACGAGGGTGAATTTTTCCAGCATAAAGTCAATCTGTGCAAAGCTGTGGGCTGCGGACAGGCTACAACGCATCAAATTCATTCTGTTAGGAGTCGCTGGCGGCAGGGCAAGGTTAACATAAACCCCTTCCTTGATCATTTCACCCCAAAAGGCGATGGCCGTATCTTGATCATCAATAACAATGGCGGCGATGGGGCTTTCCCCAGTGGTTCCCATATTAAACCCAACATCACACAGGCCTTTGTTCAGCCTCATGGAATTATCCAGCAATTTGCTCCGAAGGTTCGTGCTGGCAATCAGTTCCAGTGCCTTTGTGGCTGAGGCCACCACAGATGGTGGCAGAGAAGCTGTGAATATATAGGGGCGACAGACGAGGCGCAAAGCCTCAAACTTTGGGTGGTTGGAGACGCAATAGCCCCCAATGGTGCCAACGCTTTTGCTGAAGGTGCCGATGATAAAGTCTACTTGGTCCTCAACATCCTGTTCCTGTGCCACACCGCGTCCGGTTTCACCAAAAACGCCGATGGAATGGGCTTCGTCCACAAGGACATAGGCATTATGTTTTTTGGAAATTCTGGTGAGCTCTTTCAAGGGGGCCTGATCGCCAAGCATGCTGTAAACCCCTTCCAGAACCACAAGAATGCCAGCTTCGGGGTCATCTCTGCGGATACGATTCAGTCGCTTGTCCAGATTATCCGGGTCGTTATGTTTGAAACGGACAACGGTGGCATTTCCCATGGCACAGCCGTCATAAATACTGGCATGGCTGTCCGTATCAATGACCACATAGTCTTTGGGACCGGCAAGGGTGGCGATGACGCCAAGGTTTGCCTGATAACCGGTGGAGAAAACGATGGCATGTTGACAGTCATAAAATTCTTTGAGGGTTTCTTCCAACTGCTTATGACTGTTATAGGTGCCGTTCAGAACCCGCGAGCCGGTGGTTCCGGTGCCAAAGTCTGTGAGGGCTTCCTGCGCCGCTGCCATACATTCCGGGTTAAAGGTCATGCCCATGTAATTATTGGTGCCTGCCAGTATGGTTTCCCGGCCATTGATGATTGCGGTCGTTGGGGAGAGCACTTTCTCCATGCTGACGGTGAAGGGGTTTTCCGCTCCGTCCGGCAGGCTGTTATAGTCATTCAGGATCGGGTCAAATTTTTCAAAGAGATCAAGGGTCATTATTCGCTCAATAATTTATGTACGGCATCGGTGAATTGGCCAACTGTCTCCAGATCGGGCAGCATGTTGAGGGGGATTGTAATGTCAAACTCATCCTCAATTTCCGATAACATATCCATTACGGTCAGGGAATCCAGTTCCAGATCAATGCTGAAGGTGGTGTCTTTACCAATTGCAATGTCTTTTTTGTTAAAGGGTTTGAGGAGTGTGCATATTCGCTCAAAAATTTCATCAACATTTTGGGTCATATTTTTCCATCCCGACCAGTTATTTTATGTGTTGGTTTAAACCAGACTATTCTCTTTATACCATTTCAGGGTTTTGTTAAACCCTTGTTTCAAATTCGTTTCCGGTTTCCAGCCTGTCAAATCCATAACATGGGTCCCGCGACATACCCAGTCCGGGTGACATAATTCGTTGATTTTCTCTGGCGTAAGCATGGGGGTATAGCCGAATAATGTCGAAAATAAGACATTTGTGTGGCCAAAAATTTTCAGGGCTGTTTTCGGCACCGTAAATTTAAAAGGTTTATTTTGAAGAATATCGGCGGCAGTCTGATACATTTCATCTATTGAATAACCGTTTTCAGCCCCGTCATCCACGTCCAGTATCTGGCCGTAACACTCTTTATGCCCGGCGACGGCAATCATGGCTAGGGCGAGATCGGGGGCGTAAATCCATGATGCCCTGTTATGGGCCCCGCCGGGGAAAGGGGCCATCCGAGCCGCAATGGATTTGAAAATCTTGAGGGTTTCCATATCCTCTGGTCCATAAATTCCGGGTGGGCGCAGGATCGTCCAGGGCATGTCGTTCGCGGCATTCGCCGTCAACATATCTTCGCCGTGACGCTTGCTGTTGGCATAGCTTGACAAGTGGGGTTCCCGCGCGGCGAGAGACGACAGAAGAATGAAATGGGGGTTTGATGGGCCTTTCCGGAGAATTTCCACGAGTGTTTTTACACTATGGCTGTTCACCCGGGTAAAATCAGATGTTTTCTTCGCTTTAATCAGGCCGGCCAGATGAAATACCACATCAACGCCGCTGACAAGCTGCTCAAGGGCTATCCTGTTTTCAAGGTCACCATCAATCCAGATCAGATTTTTGCTGTTTTTCTGTGGGCGGCGGGTCAAGGCCCTGACCTGATAACCGCTGGTAACCAGTGCTCGGACCAGATGCTTACCGACAAATCCGGTGGCACCGGTGACTGCGATATTTTTTGTCATAGTAAAAAGCGGTCATCCTTGTTGGGCAAGAAATTACCGTTCTGTCCGTTACAGGATCAGATTGCCTTCAAGATATTGTTTTCTGGCCTTGACCCGGCTTAATTTTCCAGATGATGTACGGGGCAGGGACCGGGGCGGGATCAAGGCAACCACGGGGGAAATGCCCAACATGGAATGTACGGTATCTTTGATTTTATGTTCCATTCTGGCCCGTTCATCTTCATCACGGGTGCGACATTGTACCAGAATTGCTGGAATTTCTTCGTCCTGATCACCGGGAATAGATACAGCGGCGGTGTCGCCTGAACGCAGGTCATCCAATTGTTCAACGGCCCATTCAATATCCTGCGGCCAGTGGTTCTTGCCATTAATGATAATAAGGTCTTTAATCCGGCCAATGATATAAAGGGAGCCTTCTTTCATATAGCCTATGTCACCGGTATCCAGCCATCCGTCCTCTGACAGGCAGCTTTTGGTCGCCTCCGGATCTTGAAAATACCCGGCCATGACGCTAGCGCCCCGCACGCACACCCGGCCAATTTGATATTCGCCGAGGTCGTTATTATCCTCATCGCGGATTTCAAGCTCATATTCGGAAATGGGAATGCCGCAATTAACCACACTGCGGTAATTAGCACCACTGCCATTCACTTTGAATTTTTTCAGGCATTTTTCTTCGCCGGACAATACTTTTTCATGGACCAGATCAATTTCAAAACCGGTATCCAAACGGGCAAAGCTTACCGCCAAAGTGCATTCCGCCAAACCGTAGCTGGGGACAAAGGTTGTTGCCCTGAAGCCGACATCAGTAAAGGTATCCAGAAAATTTGTGAGCACATCAGCCCTGATCATATCGCCGCCAATGCCCGCCACGCGCCAAGAGGATAAATCCAGATCGGCGATTTTGGTCGGGCTCGCCCGGCGGGTGCAGATGTCATAACCAAAGGTTGGGCTATAGGCCAATGTCCCCCGGTTTTTTGAGATCAGCCTTAACCATTGCAGGGGCCTGCGGGCAAAGGCCTCGGTCGCCAGATAATCAGTGGTCACCTGATTGGCTATGGGCGACAGCAAGGTACCAACCAGCCCCATGTCATGATAGAAAGGCAACCAGGATACGGCCCGGTCATCATCATTAAGCATCATGCCTTCGCCGCCGATACCAATACAGTTGGCCATGAGTGACTTATGGGTCACTGCAACGCCGTGGGGAAAACGGGTGCTGCCGGATGAATATTGCAGATAAGCCAGATCTTCGGGAATCGCTTCGGGTAGCGTGATGCTTTTTATTTCTTTGAGCGAGGCTTGTGCTTCAAATGTGGTGGAGGTGCCGACAAATTTCATTTTTTTCAGGCCGGATGTAGCCTCGTCCAACAGAGGCAGCATATAGGAGGCCGAAACGGCCACCGAGGCGCCGCAACTTTTCATCTGTTGATTTAATTGGCTGGTATATCCCTCACGACCGCCGAAAGACGTGGGCAGGGGCAGGGGAACCGGCAGCA
>DRKK01000336.1 GCA_011051815.1 Sphingomonadales bacterium
GCAGAATGTAATTGGAATTCTCAACTCCTTCGGCAATGCCCTTGAAGGCCACCACCGTCCCCGCATCATAACTGTTCAGAAACGCCTCAATCTCATCGGCACTCACATGGGTATAGACCGCCATCCTCAGCCCTCCTTCAACAAGACAGAGGGTAGTTTAAACTGGACATTTTCTTCCACCGTCATCACCGTTTCCAGACGCACATCATAGCGCGTTCTAAAGGCTTCAATCACTTCCTCCACCAGAATTTCAGGGGCCGACGCGCCGGCGGAAAGGCCCACATTACGCACATCAGACAACCAGCTCCAGTCAATATCCCCAGCCCGCTGTATGAGCATGGATTTACAGCCCTCTCGCTTGGCAACCTCCACCAGACGGCGGGAATTGGAACTGTTGGGCGCCCCGATGATCAGCACCGCTTCCGCCTTTTTCGCCAAGGCCTTGACCGCCCCCTGCCTGTTGGTGGTGGCATAACAGATGTCTTCTTTTTTCGGGTCCCGTATGCTGGGAAATTTTGCTTTCAGGGCCGCAATAATATCAGCGGTATCATCCAGCGACAGAGTGGTCTGGGTGATATAGGCCACATTATCGCTATTCTTGAGGTTTAGTTTTTCCACATCCTGCGGCGTTTCCACCAACGTAATCCGGCCCGCGCCCACCTGTCCCATAGTGCCAACCACCTCCGCATGACCCGCATGGCCGATCATGATGATCTCGGCCCCGGATTTTTCATGACGTTCGGCCTCCCGATGAACCTTGCTCACCAATGGGCATGTGGCATCCACATAAAGCATCTTGCGCCTATTTGCTTCCTCGGGCACAGATTTCGGCACGCCATGCGCGGAAAAAACCACCGGAACATCATCCGGCACATCATCCAGCTCATCAACAAAGATTGCCCCGCGCTGACGAAGCCCCTCCACCACGAATTTATTATGGACGATTTCATGGCGCACATAAACCGGCGCGCCGTATTTCTCCAGCGCCATTTCAACGATTTGAATAGCCCGGTCAACACCCGCACAGAACCCTCTGGGGTTGGCGATATATACTGTCATGTCACTGGTAGTCATGGAAAATTACCGTCCTGCGTCCATCATACCCATACAGGTTACACATAACACGTAAGCATTATTGGGGTCATTCAACTGAGCAAAAATGGATAATTTATCCAAAATCTGCGCAGCCAGAATATCCTGCGGGCTTGTGGTGCGGGCAAACAGCATTTTTCCAAGCGTGGCATTACGTTCCATAATCTCGGTCAGCAATTTTGCCTCCCAGGGGATTGGGTCTTCCCAATAGGCAAGACGGTAATCCGTAAGCCCGGCTCTTTTGGCCGTCGCGGCCACCGCATCATCAAAGGTGCCCAAACTATCCACCAGACCAATTTCCAACGCCTTGTTCCCGGTCCAGACCCGGCCCTGGGCGATTTCATTAACCTGTTCCACGGTCATATTGCGACCCTCTGCCACGATATTCAGGAAACGGTCATAACCACTTTCAATATTGCTCTGAATTATGGCCTTGACTTTTTCGGGCAAGGGCTTGCCAATTCCGGCAAAAGACAGGGGTGTCGTACCAACCCCATCCGTCGTAATGCCGATGGCGGCCAACGTTCCTTCAATATTGGGAATAGCTCCAAAAATACCGATAGACCCGGTAATGGTGGTAGGCGAAGCCCAAATCTCATCAGCCTGTGCCGAAATCCAGTAACCGCCCGAGGCCGCAAGCGATCCCATGGACACCACAACCGGCTTGCCCGCTTTTTTCAATTGCAGGACTTCCTGACGAATAAGTTCCGAGGCAAAGGCACTGCCCCCCGGGCTGTTCACCCGCAGGATAACCGCTTTGACGTTATTATTCAGCCGGGCTTCGCGCAAATGCCGGGAAACGGTGTCCCCGCCTGCCACACCCTGTGGCTGCTGCCCATCCATAATCGTACCATTGGCATAAACCACCGCGATCAGGTCTTTGGGCGGCAAGATGGCCGGGGTTTTGACCGTAAGATAGCTGTTATAACCAATAAATTTATCTTTCAGACCGGATATGGTGGTCCCCAGCTGCGCCGCCAGATAAACCCGCCATTCTTCACGGGTTTTCAGGCCGTCAACCAGTTTATATTTCAGGGCATACGCCCCAAGATCACCCTTCACGCTCGCAAGGTCAACATCTGCATTGTCAAAACTTGCGACAAATTCCGCTTTATTCAGGTCACGGCCAGCAACAACGCTATTGGTAAATTCCCCCCACAGGTCGCCCATTAAAGCCAGACTGGCCTCCTTGGCCGCCGGGGACATGTCACTGCGGATGAACGGCTCCATGGCAGACTTGTATTTGCCGACCCGGAACAATTGAACCTCTGCCTTGATTTTATCCAGAAAGCCTTTGTAATAGCTCTGATATGACCCATAGCCATAAATCTCCACCGCGCCGTACGGGTTTAAATAAATCTCATCCGCATAGGAAGAAATCAGATAAGCCGCCTGACTGTAACTGTTGCCGTAAGTGATGATTTTTTTGCCGGACTTACGAAAACGGGTCATAGCATCGCCGATATAATGGAGCGTGGCGGGCAAAGCCCCCGCCAGATGATTGGTATCCAAAACCATCATCTTGATATTATTGTCCGTTGCCGCCAAATCCATGGCCTTGACCACCTCACGCAGAATGGTCTGGCGTTTGATTTCGCCGCCAGTAAGCGCCGCCGCTGGCGACTGGTCATAAATTTTCTGTTCCTGTATAGCCCCGTCCAATGACACCACAAGCGCCCCGTTCGTAGGAACCGTGATGCTTTCCTCCTTGAACAGGGAAACAATGATAAACAGCACCAGCATGAGAAATAACAGCGTTCCAACTGCCGACTGGAATTTTCTGAAATATACCCAAAACCCTTTAAGTATGCTGAGAATAAAAGAAAAAATTGCTTTTATTATGGCCATGAACGCGGACTTTCTGAAATTATTTAATTGATTTTCTGCATTTATCGCAGAAATACCGGCCATGATCAATGCCTTATGCTTTTGCAGTCTTATCTGCCGTTGACTCTCCGGCCTATCCGGCTATGATGGCGGCCATGCTGACAGACCCTGCGGGAGAGACTGTTTACAGCGCCGAAGGAGCAACCGCCCCGGAAACTCTCAGGCACCAAGGACCGCAGGATAATACGGCACTCTGGAAAGCGGATTTTCATTAATCCCACCGACGGGGTAAGCTTTATATTTGGAACGGTCACCGGACTGAACCAAAACCGCGCTCAAGTAGCCGCAAGGCGGTAGCGCAATATATAAAGTCAAATCTCTCAGGTATCCATGACAGAGGGGGCACCGATGGCACGGGTTTGCGTGCTAAAAGTGCTTGCTCTGGAGAAATATATGAGTGCCGATAACAGTAACCTTCTAAAAACACCCCTCTATAATTTGCATGAGGAACTTGGCGGCAAAATGGTACCCTTTGCGGGCTACCTCATGCCAGTGCAATATCCTCTTGGGGTGATGGGGGAGCATAAACATACCCGTACCGCCGCCGGGCTCTTTGATGTCTCCCATATGGGGCAAGTAGTGATTTGTGGCCCCGATGCCGATCACTGGATCGAAAGTCTGGTGCCCGGGAATATCATTGACCTGAAAGAAAACCACATCCGCTACAGCATGTTCACCAATAAACGCGGCGGTATTATGGACGACCTGATGATCACCAAACGGCAGGATGACCTGTTTCTGGTGGTTAATGCGGCCTGCAAGGCGGCGGACATCGCCCATATGCGCGCCCACTTGCCGGATGGCTTCACCCTGACTGAGCTGAATGACCGCGCCCTTATTGCCCTGCAAGGACCAAAGGCAGCGGCGGTTCTGTCCCGCTTTGCCCAAAACTCTGGTATTCGGGCCGATGAAATGGATTTCATGACCTACGCAGAGGTTACCATTTGCGGGGCGGACTGTTACATCAGCCGTTCCGGCTATACCGGTGAAGATGGCCATGAAATCTCCATCCCCGCCCATAAGGCCGAAGACGTCTGCCGCGCCCTGCTGGCCGAGGATGAGGTGGAAGCCATCGGCCTTGGTGCCCGGGACAGCCTGCGCTTAGAGGCCGGATTATGTCTTTACGGCCATGACCTGACCGAGGAAACAACCCCGGTTGAGGCCGCGCTGCTCTGGTCCATCGGCAAACGGCGGCGCGCAGAAGGCGGCTTTCCCGGGGACAAAATTATTCTGGATCAGATCACCCATAAAAATTACACCCAAAAACGTGTGGGCATCCTGCCCGATGGCCGCGCCCCAGCCCGGGAAGGGACGGAAATCCTGAACAAGGACGGCGCACAGATTGGCACCATCACCAGCGGTGGTTTCGGCCCTACATTCGGCGGCCCGGTCGCCATGGGCTATGTAAAAACAGAATATGCCACCCCGGAAACGGAAGTCTTCCTGTCTGTGCGCGGCAAATCATTACCGGCCCATGTGGCCAAAACCCCCTTCGTACCTCAACGCTACTATCGTAAGAACGCATAAGGATTACATATTATGACAACCTATTTTTCAGAAGAACATGAATGGATCACCGTAGAAGATGGCGTCGGCACTGTCGGCATCACCGATTATGCCCAGAATGCGCTGGGTGATATTGTTTTTGTGGAATTGCCTGAAGTGGGCAATAGCTATGACAAGGGTGATGAAATTGCCGTTGTGGAATCCGTCAAGGCCGCCAGCGAAATCTATGCTCCGGTCAGCGGCGACGTAACCGCCATCAATGACGCCCTCGAAGATGAACCGGCACTGGTCAACAGCCTCGCGGAAAGTGATGGCTGGTTTTATCAGGTCCAGCTCAGTGATACGGATGAGCTGGACGATCTCATGAATGAGAGTGGCTATAAAGAATTCGTCGCGGGGCTGGAATAGAATGCGCTATTTACCCCTTGGCCCGTCCGACCGCGCGGAAATGCTGGCGAAAATTGGCGTGGATCATATTGACGATCTGTTTCAGGATGTGCCGGAAGGCGCGCTGCTGAAACAGCCCGTTGATCTGCCGCGCCACGCGTCCGAAATGGATGTGGAACGGCAAATGACCGCCTTTGCGGACAAGAATATTCCTGCAGGCTCCGTGCCATTCTTCTGCGGCGCGGGAGCTTACCGGCATTACGTGCCCAGCACAGTGGACTATATGATTCAGCGCGGTGAGTTCCTGACCGCCTATACCCCTTACCAGCCGGAAATTTCCCAAGGCACGCTGCAAACCCTGTTTGAATTTCAGACCCAGGTGGCCCAGATTACCGGTATGGAGGTGTCCAATGCCTCCATGTATGATGGCTCCACAGCCTGTGGTGAGGCAGTCTTGATGGCCCGGCGCGCCAGCCGCAAAAAACGCGCCATCCTGTCCGGCACTCTGCACCCTCAATATGTGGAAGTGGTCAAATGCGTGACCAAATTTACCGACGATTTGGCCGTGGTAAACCCGCTGGATATGTTCAGCGTGGATGCCCTCATTGATCAGATTGATGATGAGACAAGCTGCGTCGTGGTCCAGAACCCCGACTTCTTTGGCAATATACAGGATTACAGCAAACTGGCCGACGCCCTCCATGCCCGAAAGGCTCTGCTGATCGTTGTGGTGACGGAGGTTGTCTCCCTCGGCGCGGTGCGCTCCCCCGGATCAATGGGCGCGGATATTGTTGTCTGCGAAGGGCAAAGCATAGGCAACGGGCTGAGTTTCGGCGGCCCCTATGTGGGATTGCTGGCGACCCGACAGAAATATGTTCGGACCATGCCGGGCCGGGTGTGCGGCGAAACGGTTGATGCGGACGGCAAGCGGGGCTATGTCCTGACCCTGTCCACCCGCGAGCAACATATCCGCCGGGAAAAAGCCACCAGCAATATCTGTACCAATGCGGGCTTATGCACGTTGGCCTTTACCATTCATATGACCCTGCTGGGCGAGAAGGGCTTTCGCCATCTGGCGCGGCTCAACCATGCCAAGGCGGTGATGCTGGCCGATAAACTTGAGGCCATTGATGGGATTGAGGTGCTGAATGACAGCTTTTTCAATGAATTTACCCTTGCCCTGCCCATGGATGCCGCAGAGGCCATTGAGCGGCTGGCGGATGTTGAGGTTATCGGCGGGGTGCCGCTATCGCGCCTCTACCCCCATGACCCGGCCATGAAAAACCGGATGCTGGTGGCGGTGACGGAGACCGTGACCGACAATGATATGGACCGGTTGGTACAGGAACTCAAGGAGCTGGTCAATGCTTAACAAACAGGGACGTCAAACGGACGTCAGCACCGCCGCCGAACTTGGTCAAAACAGCTTTACCACCCACAGCGGCAATCGCGGACTGGAACAGGATGAATTGCTGATTTATGAAATTGGCGATACGGTGCGCACTGGCGTTGATCTGGAAGATATTCCGGAAGTCAAAGAGCGCCTGGGCGGTGTCACCCGCGACAATGAGATCGGCCTGGCCGGCTTGAGTGAGCCGGAAGCCATGCGCCATTACACCCGCCTGAGCCGGATGAATTACGCCATTGATATGGGGCTGTATCCGCTGGGCTCCTGTACCATGAAGCATAACCCGCGCATTAATGAGAAAGTCGCCCGCCTGCCCGGCCTTGGGGATATTCATCCCCTGCAACCTGTCTCAACCGTACAGGGCGCGCTGGACCTGATGGACACGCTTGCCCATTGGCTAAAAACCCTGACCGGGATGCCAGCGGTCGCCATGTCGCCCAAGGCGGGTGCCCACGGCGAGCTATGCGGCCTGATGACCATCCGGGCGGCATTGGACAAGCGCGGGGAGGATCGCTCCATCGTGCTGGCCCCGGAATCCGCCCATGGCACCAACCCGGCCACGGCAACCCTGTGCGGCTATAAAGTCAAGGCCATTCCGGCCACCGATGACGGGCGCGTTGACTTACAGGCCCTGAAAGATGCCCTCGGGCCTGATGTTGCGGCCATCATGCTGACCAACCCCAATACTTGCGGCCTTTTTGAGCGCGACATTATCGAAATCGCTGAGGCGGTTCATGACGCAGGTGGTTATTTCTATTGTGACGGCGCCAATTTCAACGCCATTGTCGGCAAGGTACGCCCCGGCGACCTCGGCGTGGACGCCATGCATATCAACCTGCATAAAACCTTTTCCACCCCCCACGGCGGCGGAGGGCCGGGTGCGGGTCCGGTGGTGCTATCCGAAGCCCTCGCCCCCTTTGCCCCGGTGCCCTATGTCATCGCAGGCGCGGAAGAATTTGACCTTATCGAACATGTGGAAGGCGGCAGTGACAGCTTTGGCCGCATGACCGCCTTTCACGGCCAGATGGGCATGAATATCCGGGCTTTGGCCTTTATGATGTCTCACGGGTCAGACGGCCTTGCCCGGGTGGCCGAGGACAGCGTGCTAAACGCCAATTACGTCATGGCGTCATTGGCCGATGTGATGACGGTAAGCTTTAAAGGCCCCTGTATGCATGAATGTCTGTTTGATGACCGTTTCCTTGCCGGCACCGGGGTCGCCACACTGGATTTTGCCAAGGCCATGATTGATGAAGGCTATCACCCCATGACCATGTATTTCCCGCTGGTGGTGCATGGTGCCATGCTCATTGAACCCACAGAAAGCGAAAGCAAACAGTCGGTTGACCAGTTTATCGGCTCTCTCCGCCATCTGGTGGCAGAGGCCAAGGCCGGAAATACGGACCTGTTCAGCGGCGCGCCTTACCTCGCGCCCCTGCGGCGGTTAGATGAGACTTTAGCTGCACGCAAACCTGTGTTACGGTGGCAAAAAACCGAGTAGGGAAAACCGTTATGAGTAGATTTTTGAGACTTACCGGGGCAACATTATTTTTTATCGTTGTCGCCTTTGGCATCTTCGTTGCGTTCAACCATGAAAAAGCCTCGCGTCTTTATGCGACCATAACCCTGTTTGATGCCGATAAGATCGTTCATAACTTCTCCCATATGGATGAAGCCTTTCTGACCAAAACAGTTAAACATTCCGGGCCCATATTTGAATTTGGTCATAAGCCGGGAACCCTGCCGGACAGTTTCCCCTTCAAGGGCCAGAATGTGGATACGGATGAGTTCCTGAAACGGCGGGCAACCACAGCGCTTGTGGTCATCAAGGATGACAATATTCTGTTTGAAAAATATTATCTGGCAACCCCGGATACGGACCTGCGCATTTCATGGTCCATGGCCAAATCCTTTACCGTGGCCCTGTTCGGCATTTATGAGGAGAAAGGCCTGATTGATATTGATCAGCCGGTGGAAAAATATCTGCCCGAAATGAAAGGCAGCGGCTATGAAGGGGTGCCGGTACGGGCGGTTCTGGCCATGTCATCAGGGGTATTGTGGAATGAAGATTACGGCGATTTCTATTCAGACATCAACCGCATGGGCCGCATTTTGGCCATTGGCGGGTCGCTGGATGAATTCACCACCACCCTGAGCCGGGAAAAAGACTATGGCAAGGAATTCCATTATGTGTCCATGGACACCCATGTCATTTCCATGATTGTACGCCGGGTTACGGGCAAAAGCCTGACCGAACTGGCGGAAGAACATATCTGGTCTAATATCGGCATGGAAAATGATGCCAAATGGATCACGGATTCCGTGGGCACCGCCTTTGCCCTTGGCGGTCTTAATATGAGAAGCCGTGATTACGCCCGCTTTGGCCGGTTGTATCTGAACAACGGTAACTGGAACGGCAAACAAATCATCCCCGAAGCATGGGTCAAAGTCTCCACCTCACCGTCATATGACCACAATAAACCGGGTCCGGATAAATTCGGCTATGGCTTTCAATGGTGGATTGCTCCCGATGCCCGGCCCGGCGAATTTCTGGCCGTGGGCATTTACGGCCAGTTCATATATATCAACCAGCCGGAACATATGGTCATCGTCAAAAATGCCGCCGACCTGAAATTTATGGATAAGTCACCGCCGGAAAAATACGCCGACGTCCCTTTTTATGATTCAAAACACGAAGCAGTATCCTTCTTCCGCGCGATTACCGACAGTTTACATAAAAACCCTGAATAACTTCAGTCACAATGTATATCAGCGACGCTTACGCAAAACCCCTAGTCCCAATAAGCCAAAAACCAACAAGGCCAAAGGGGCTGGTTCCGGCACATCAGCCGTTGACTTTGCAAAAACCTGAACCTCTGCCAGATGGAGATAATCCGCGTCATTAAGCTGAATTCTGACAATTTGTCCGCTCATATTTACATTTGATAATGTGTAACTGGGTGCAGGCCCCAAATTCTGATTATAAATGTCAATAACAGAGCCATCCAACAGAATAGAAAAATTATTCAACCGATTTTGAACAGCATCCGTACGATTCCAGACCACTATTGAATCGATATTTATTATTTGTCCCAGATCAACTTGCCACCAAGCCTGAAATTGAAAATTTGTATGATTAAGTGAATTAAGAGCCGGGTCGCCACTAAACTGCCACATCCCGTTTGTATTGCCATCAATTGCGTGACTGGCCACAGATCTTGCCGGGTCGCCTGCCCATGTGGAAGATTGTGATGCTGTCCCACCAGATGCTACGTTAACCAAAGGCATCGCCACAGCAGAAACAACATAAAACAA
>DRKK01000337.1 GCA_011051815.1 Sphingomonadales bacterium
ATAGGCATAGACACCTTCGCCGCGCTCTATTGCCATATTGGTTCTGGCATAGGTGGGCAAGACGGGGGGAATGATGCTTTCTTCCTCAATGTCTGTGCGGCTGTTTTTCATCTTTAGGTCTCTTGCTTTTCTTAAAAAGGGCGCAGAATATCTCTTTTCTGGGCGTTTATGTCAAGGCCGCAGCTTATAGCCGGAGCTGAACATGCGGTAGCAGGCCAGCCCCAATAGGATATTTAATATTGCGATATAGATCACCCCGGTCATTAAATTGCCGTCCGCATGATCAATGATACCGTAACGGAAGCCGTCAATCAGATAGAAAAACGGGTTAAGCTGGCTGATCTGATGCCAGATGCCCGGCAAGCGGTCGATGGAATAAAAGGTTCCGGACAGAAAGGACAGCGGCACAATGACAAAATTGGTGATGCTTGAACTCTGTTCCCATTTATCGGCCCAAATTCCGGCCATAATCCCCAGCAGGGCCAGCATCACCGCCGCCGACAGGCCGAAATAGAGCAGGGCCCAGATATGGGGAAAGCTCAGGCTGGTAAAGATAAACATGGAGGCCGTGACAAAACCGCCCACCAGAATGGCCCGGGTCACGGCGGCCAGCGTAAAGGCAAGCGTCATTTCACCGGGACCAAGGGGGGCCAGCAGCAGGTCAACAATATTACCCTGCATCTTGGACGTCATCAGGCTTGAGATGGTATTGGCAAAGGCATTCTGCAACACCGCCATGATCACCAGCCCTGGGGCCAGAAACAGCTCAAAGGGAATATCGCCGCTATAACGTCTGTTGCCGCCAAGGGCGATGGTGAATATGGTCATGAACAGGGCGGTGGTGATCACGGGTGACAATACGGTCTGACCCACCACTTTAAAGAAACGGCGCACTTCTTTGGTATAAAGGGTCCAGACACCGAGCCAGTTTATGGCACCAATGCGTTTGGTGCCATAGGCGGGGAGATTCTGACCGATTGATCCGTTACTTTCCATGAAATATTGCCTTGCGATTCTTTTGTCTTTCGTCGGAAGTGTTTTTACAGTAGAAAGGCCCCCACGGCAAGACTCTGGACAATTGTTCTGCCGTTGAGGTAATATGGCAAAAAATCGGACTGACTAAAAGGATTAATAACGATGGCATGGACAGATGAACGGGTTGCAAAATTACGCGAGCTTTGGGACAAGGGACTGAGCGCCAGCCAGATCGCCGCCGTTCTTGCCGAGGGCGTGACCCGCAATGCTGTTATTGGCAAGGCTCACCGGATGAATCTGGCCTCCCGGCCCTCTCCGGTAAAAAGCGATCCGAAAAAGAAGGTCAAAAAGGCGGTTGAAAAGAAAGCTGCTCCGGTAAAGGCCAAGGCCCCCGGGGGCAAGGTATCCCTGTTGGAGCTGACCGAAAGAATGTGCAAATGGCCTATCGGTCATCCGGGTGAAGTGGATTTTCATTTCTGCGGCAAGCCTTCGGCCCAGACATTTCCCTATTGCCCGGAACATTGCGCCCAGGCCTATCAGGTACAGCAGCCCCGCCGGGACCGCCGCGCCAACCGGGGCCGTATTTCTGCAACGCCGGTAAGATAAGCTAAATCTTTATTTCCCAGGTGGACATGATCTCGCAGGCAATGTCGGCGGGCAGGGCATTGGTGCCAAGTGCCGCCCGCGCCGCAAGGCCCCGGTCACCAAAAACATCCCGGAATAGCTCTGACGCGCCGTTAATAACCTTTGGACTGTCGGTATAGTCATCGGTACATTTGACAATCCCCTGAATCTGCACACATTGGACAACCCGGTCCAGATCACCGCCGCAGGCTTTTTTGAGCTGGGCCAGAATATTCAGACCCGTGGACCGGGCCGCCTGATAGCCCTGTGCGGTGCTCAGGTCTTTGCCGACCCGGCCAAAGGCGGGATGCGCCGGGCTGTCGATGGGGCCTTGGCCTGCGATATAGACCAGATTTCCGGAAATGCGGTAGGGGGTATAGGCCGCCAGCGGGCCCGGTGCCGGGGGCAGGCTAATGCCAAGTTCTGCAAGCCTTTTGTCTATTTTGCCCATGGATGCCGCCCGGACAGTCCCCGTGGCCGCCGCCAGAAAAGCGCCGATTCCTATGGTGCTGAAAAAGCTTCTTCTTTTCATATTTTGATTTCCTTTTTTGCTATTTGCACTTTTATCATAGTCTGTTATCTTGCCGTTGGGTAGGCGGGAAGCAAATCAAATTAATGACGGGGATATTCCATATGTCAAAAATCCGAAAGATAGTTGGTTCAACGGCAATGCTCACAGTGGCGGGCCTGCTGGTTATGAATATGACCGGGACAGAAGTGGCAAAGGCCGCCGGGGATCGCGCGGCCCTTGTGACCATAAACAAGAATCCCTATCCCAGTACCTATGAACCCTTTCCATCCACCACCACGGTGATCAAGAATGCAACGGTTCTGACCGGTACAGGGGCCAAGCTGGAGGGGGCATCGGTCTTGATGGAAAATGGCAAGATTGTCGGCGTGGGCAGTGATCTGGTCATTCCTTACGGCACAGAGGTCATTGACGGCACCGGCAAATGGGTTACGCCGGGGATTATTGACGTTCATTCCCACCTTGGGGTTTATGCCTCACCGGGACATAAGTCCCTGTCTGACGGCAATGAAGCCACAAGTCCGGTCACAGCAGACGTGTGGGCGGAACATTCCGTCTGGCCGCAGGACCCCGGCTTTTCCCGGGCCATTGCCGGGGGCGTGACCACTATCCAGATTCTGCCGGGGTCGGCCAACTTGATCGGCGGGCGCAGTGTGACGGTCAAGAATGTGCCGAGCCGCACCCGTGAAGGCATGAAATTCCCCGGAGCCCCCTACGGCCTTAAAATGGCCTGCGGTGAAAACCCAAAACGGGTTTATGGCAAGAAAGGCGGGCCCAGTACCCGCATGGCCAATATGGCGGGTTATCGCAAGGCCTGGATCAAGGCACGGGAGTACAAGGCTAAATGGGATAAATATACCAAGGACTATAACGCCGGAAAGGATGTGAAGGCCCCGAAACAGGATTTGGAGCTGGACACCCTCATGGGCGTGCTGAATGGCGAGATATTGATCCATAACCATTGCTACCGGGCCGATGAAATGGTTGATATGATCAATATGGCCAAAGAATTTAATTATAAAATCTCCACATTCCATCATGCGGTGGAAAGCTATAAAATCGCCGATATTCTGGCTAAGGAAAATGTCTGTTCCGCCATGTGGTCTGACTGGTGGGGTTTTAAGCTGGAAGCCTTTGACGGGGTTGATGAGAATATCCCCATGGTGGCCAGTGCCGGGGCCTGTGCCATTGTTCATTCAGATGACGGGAATGGTATTCAGCGGCTTAATCAGGAGGCGGCTAAGGCCTGGGCCGATGGTCGCAAGGTGGGGCTTGATTTTACCGAAGGCGAGGCCTTTTCATGGTTGACCCTCAATGCGGCCAAGGCTTTGGGCATTGCCGACAAGACTGGATCATTGGAGCCGGGCAAGATGGCCGATGTGGTGATCTGGTCCGGGGACCCTTTCAGTGTCTATTCACTGGCGGAAAAGGTCTTTATCGATGGGGCGCTCCTGTATGACCGGGCGGATAAAAATACTTATTGGCAAAGTGATTTCGAGCTGGGACAAAATGTGAAGGGAGCGCACCAATGAGAAAATCTTTTTTGAAAATACTCATCATTGCCGCCGCTGCCTTGTCTGTGGGTGGAAATCTGGCGTCGGCAAAAATTCTGGCTATTAAAGGCGGGATCATTCACACCCTTGGCAAAAAGGGGACTTTGCGCAACGGGGTTATTCTGATCGAAAATGGCCGCATTAAAAGAGTTGGGGCGAATATTGCCATCCCTGACGGGGCCGAGGTGATTGACGCCGCCGGCAAAATTGTCGTGCCCGGTTTTATGCATAGCGGCAGCTATCTCGGCCTGTCGGAAATTTCCCTGACCAAGGATTCCAATGAGCATAGTGCAAAGAAATCACCCTTTTCAGCGGCCTTTGATGTGCGGTATGGCTTGAAAAGCAATTCTGTGGTGGTGGCGGACAACCGCCGTCACGGGCTGACCCATGCCATAAGCCAGCCATCCGGCTCAGACGGAATTTTTTCCGGCTCCGGGGCGGTAATCTCCCTGACCAGCTCACCGGATATGGTCTTTGCCAAGGGGCCAATGATTGCCAATCCGGCAAAGGCCGGGAACCGTAATCTGGGCTGGGGGAAAATCCGCCTTATACTGGATCAGGTTACCTATTATGATGATAACCGTTCCCGCATTATGAAGGGAGAGGGGCCGGGAGACTTCCTGCTGACCCCTTATAATATGGATGCGCTGGTGCCGGTGATTAAAGGACGGCAGAAATTGGTTCTGATGGTGGATAGCGTGGATGACATTCGTCAGGCCATCGCCCTGAAAAAAGATTACGGCCTTGATGTGATTATCAGCGGCGCGGCGGAAGGCTGGCAGGTGGCGCGGGAATTGGCGGCGGCGAAGGTTCCGGTGCTGATTAACCCGCAGACCAACCTGCCATCCAATTTCGGGGCCTTGGCGTCCAGCTTCCATAACGCGGCAAAGCTGGCCAAGGCAGGGGTTGAATTTGCCATCTCTCCCGGCGGTATGGCGCGCAATCATAATGCTTTCATGGTTGCCCAGATGGCCGGTCTTGCGGTGGCGCACGGGCTGGACTGGGACCGGGCGCTCAGGGCGATTACGCTCAGCCCGGCGCGGATTTTCGGTATTGATAAATCCTTTGGTTCTATTGAGAAGGGCAAGATTGCCAATATTGTTCTGTGGGACGGTGATCCCCTTGAGGTGACGTCCAACGTGGCCCATGTGATTGTTGGCGGCAAGAATTATCCGCTGGTATCCCGGCGTACCTTGCTGAGGGACAGGTATCTGGGCTTGAAGAACAAGCCTTATGCCTATCATTAGACGGTAAAATAAATTTCTGCTGTACTTCTTGAGGCCGGACACGTAAATTCCGCCGCTATAGAGACATTTTGATATTGCGGATCATTCCATGAGCCTGTTACAGACCGAAGTCGACAGACGGCGGACCTTTGCCATCATCGCCCATCCAGACGCCGGGAAGACTACCCTGACGGAAAAACTGCTGCTGTTTGGCGGCGCGATCCAGATGGCGGGCGAGGTCAAGGCACGCGGCGACCGGCGCCGCGCCCGGTCCGACTGGATGAAGGTGGAGCAGGAGCGCGGTATTTCCGTGGCCTCCTCCGTCATGTCCTTTGAATATGACGGGCGGATGTTTAACCTGCTGGACACGCCGGGCCATGAGGATTTTTCCGAGGATACTTACCGGGTGCTGACCGCCGTGGACAGCGCGATTATGGTGCTGGACGGGGCCAAGGGAATCGAAGGTCAGACTCGGAAGCTTTTTGAGGTCTGCCGCCTGCGGGATATGCCGGTGACCACCTTTATTAACAAGCTGGACCGGGAATCTCTGGATCCCTTTGCCCTTTTGGATGTGATTGAACAGCAGTTGGCCCTTGATGTGACCCCGGCCACATGGCCCATTGGTATGGGACGGGATTTCAAGGGCTGTTACGACCTGATCAATGATCGGCTGATCCTGATCGAGAAAAGCAAGAATGACCGTCCGGATGCGGGTATTACCTGTGAGGGGGTCGATGACCCCAGACTGGACGACCTGTTACCGGCGGATCAATTGGCCCAGTTGCGCGACGAGATCGCTATGGTGCGCGAA
>DRKK01000338.1 GCA_011051815.1 Sphingomonadales bacterium
ATGAATCAATGGGGTCAGAGTAATAGATCTAGGCATAATCATCCACCGCTCAATCCAATACAACAGGCGGAACGACTCTGCTGGTCCCGCCCGCTGTATTTACGTCACCATGCCCACCTGCTTTTATTTCGGTTTGTTGAGGATAAAAAATTCTGGTTTGAATTTCAAATTGGCCTGGGCCGTTTCAAATTCAATGATGGTAGTGCCATTCATTTTATTGCGCGACGTCACCTTGAAAGGCATGCGCAAGCCGTAAACATCCCGATAGTCCTCATAATTTACCGTGACCCGCAGTTTGCCCACTCCCGGCACCAGAATACGGCTTTTCCGCTTGAGAACGTCACCTGTATCAGCATCTATATACAGTGTCACGGACGGCGTCTTACCGCCTTTAAGCTTTAGGACATAAACCTTTTTATCCTTAAGTTCACTCACCCCGGTAACGTCAATACTGTCATAATAATCGCGCCAGTCCACATCAACCGCCGGATGGTCTTTTTGCATCTGCTCCAGATATTTACCCTTATGTTCCGTATAGGGTTGAATACCCATGCTGGCGGCGCGTTCGCCGTTGGACGCGGTATGGATAGTGCCGTATTTACCAAGGTTAATGTCCAGACGGTAACGGTCAGTGCCTTCAA
Organism: Sphingomonadales bacterium; assembly: GCA_011051815.1. Classification (GTDB taxonomy): domain Bacteria; phylum Pseudomonadota; class Alphaproteobacteria; order Sphingomonadales; family Emcibacteraceae; genus Paremcibacter. Next base: position 642 of record DRKK01000338.1, read on the forward strand.
AGTTGGTCATCACTTTGCCGGAAATACCCGCCTGAACCATGGTGATCTTACCTATAAAACGAAAGCCCCCGGACTTCAACAAGGCGGCTTTACGCCTTTCCGTCTGGCGCAGGGCCATAATATCCTCGAGGGTGGGTAATGCACTGGTAATTTCAGCGGCGCGGGGCGCGCTGTCAATTTTCTCGCCATCGCGGTAAACGTTAAAAGCGGTTATCTGGCCTTTTTCGTCATGGTCAAAGTCTATGCTCATCTTTGGTCTGATACGGGCATGCCGGCGCCCATCCGCGCCCGGCAGATGTAATTCAATGGCCATCTGGTTGGGTATATCCAATGACAGACGGTGATTCTGAATAATCACCTCAACGTTGCCCTTAAATATTTTCGAACGATAACTGCCCAGATATTTTTGCAGTTTAGCCGGATCAATTTCAGCAACAATAGGCACGCCTTTGCGCGGCAGGTCAAAATCCATGCCGTTCTGGTGCATCCTCATGGCGGCAACTTTGCCTTTTGGGCCTCTATCGAAAGAAATGGCGATGGTATCGGTAAGCCTGAAAAACCATTTACCCTTTTCGTCCGGATCTTTCAGGTCATAGACCCGCTGTCCCGGCACATCGACCGCAGGCACGCCGTCCCGAACCATAAAAGTAAAGACCGTGTCTTTAAACGGGCCAAAATTAGCAATATATTCACCGGCATATTCGTCATAAAACCTGACATCCTTTTGTGACGTATCCCCAAGCAGTGTCTCCCAGACAATAGTCAGGGCCTCCTGTTGCAGGGGCGTTGATGTCACATTGGTCAACAGGACAAAGCCAAGGTCGGATTCCGGCAGGAAGCCTACCTCAGCGCCAAAGCCGTCAATGCTGCCGCCATGTTCGACCACGGGCTGCCCCTGCCAGTCCCGCAAAAACCAGCCAAGACCATAATCCACACCGTCAGATACTTTGATCTGTGACGTGCGTGTTTCCAATAACTGGGCTTCACTGATCAGGCGGCGGCCTTCAAACGTGCCATTGGCCAGTTGCAGGCGCAACCATTTCGCCATATCTAACACGGTGGAGTTTATAGACCCTGCCGGTCCCACATTATTGATATTGCGCATCGGCAGCTGCTGATATTCCTCCGCTTCTTCGCGCCAGATATAGCCGCGTGAAAGATTTGGATTTTGCTGAGCTTCTTCGTAATGTGACGTGCTATTCTCCATGCCCAGCGGCGCGAGTAAACGCTGTTCCAGTAATGTGTCCCAATCACTGCCGGCCTGTTTTGCCGACGCAACCCCGGCGGCAAGGAACATGACATTGTTATAATTGAATTTTTCGCGAAACCCGGTCCATGCTTTTGCCTTGATGGCATTATGCAGTATCTCACTTCGGCTGGCCGCCCCGTTGATCCACAAAATATCATTCCGGGAATAGCCGCTGCGGTGGGACAGCATATCCCGCAAGGTTATCTGGTCATCCGTATTTTCTAGGGAGAACTGTAAATAGGGCATATATTTGGTGACCGGATCATCCCATTGCATTTTACCTTCATCAATCAGCATGCCGATCAGGGTCGCGGTAAAAGCCTTGGTGGTGGACCCAATGGCAAACAGGGTTTCCGGCGTAACCGGGGTTTTTTCCTCAATATCCGTCACCCCAAACCCCCGGGCAAAAATTACTTTATCCCCCTGTACCACGGCTATCGCCATGCCGGGAATATGATATTCTGCCCGCTTTTTCTCCAACACAATAGAGAGCTTTTCCAACCGGCCCTGAAGGTCTGATTTTTCTATGCTCGCGCGCACCGGGATGGACATAAGGGCAGCGATCATAACCCCCGTAAGTATCAGGGCAACAGCCCATATGGTTTTTTGACTTTTC
>DRKK01000339.1 GCA_011051815.1 Sphingomonadales bacterium
ATTGATAATTTGAAAAACGCGCCCTTGGGCCGTTCTCATCGTGCCAAAATTGGCAAATCCCGTCTTAAACAAGCTATTGACCGTACCGCAAGCATTCTGGGCGTTCCGGAAGGCTATCGCGTGGGCATCGTGCCAGCGTCCGATACTGGCGCCGTTGAAATGGCGCTTTGGTCCATGCTGGGCGCACGTGGCGTTGATATGCTGGCGTGGGAAAGTTTCGGTTCCGGCTGGATCACGGATGTGACCAAGCAATTGAAACTTGACGACATCCGCAGCCTGACCGCCGACTACGGCGACCTGCCGGACCTGAGCCTTGTGGACCCGGCCCGTGATGTGGTCTTTACCTGGAACGGAACAACCTCCGGCGTTAAAGTACCAAATGCCGACTGGATCAGCGATGACCGGGCAGGTCTGACCATCTGTGATGCCACATCGGCGGCTTTTGCCATGGATTTACCGTGGGACAAGCTGGATGTGACCACTTTCTCTTGGCAGAAAGTTCTGGGCGGTGAAGCGGCTCACGGCATGATTATCCTCAGCCCCCGGGCGGTGGAACGGCTGGAAAGCTATAATCCGGCCTGGCCTTTGCCTAAAATTTTCCGCCTGACCAAGGGCGGTAAATTGATTGAGGGCATCTTTAGCGGTGCGACCATCAATACCCCGTCCATGCTCTGTGTGGAAGATTACCTTGATGCGCTCGATTGGGCGGAAAGCATTGGTGGCCTGAAAGGCATGATTGCCAAGTCGGAAGAAAATCTGACGGTTGTCCGGGATTGGGTGGCGCGTACAGATTGGGTTGCGTTTCTCGCTAATGATGCGCAGGCCGTGTCCAATACATCTGTGTGCCTGAAAATTGTGGCCCCGTGGTTTACCGCGCTGGAGCCCGCAGAACAGGCGGCGGTGGCCAAGAAAATGGCAACACTTCTGGACGAAGAAGGCGCGGCTTTTGATATTGGCGCGTATCGTGACGCCCCTGCGGGCCTGCGCATTTGGGCCGGTTCCACGGTGGAAGCCAATGACCTCTCGGCGCTGTTGCCGTGGCTCGATTGGGCTTACGCACAAATCACAACATCCTGAATTTTATACAGTATAGATTTTATTTGAAAGGCACCTGAAAATGGTAAAGGTACTTATTTCTGACAAATTAAGCCCGCTCGCAAAAGAGATTTTCGAGAAACGCGGCATTGAAGTGGATCAAATCGTTGGTCTGACCCCTGAACAATTAATCGAAGCCATCCCCCGTTATGACGGGTTGGCCATCCGGTCCGCCACCAAGGTCACCAAGGCCGTTCTGGAAGCCGCAGACAACCTGAAAGTGGTTGGCCGGGCAGGCATTGGTGTGGACAATGTGGATATTCCCGCCGCCACCAGCCACGGTGTTGTGGTGATGAACACCCCATTCGGCAACAGCATTACCACGGCGGAACATGCCATCGCCATGATGTTCGCGGTCGCACGCCAGATACCGCTGGCGAATGAAAGCACCCATGCAGGCAAATGGGAAAAATCCCGTTTTATGGGCGTTGAATTGACGTCAAAAGTTCTTGGCATCATTGGCTGCGGTAATATCGGGGCTATTGCGGCGGAACGGGCTTTGGGCCTTAAAATGAAGGTTATTGCCTTTGACCCCTATCTGTCCGTAGAACGGGCCGAGGAACTGGGTGTTGAGAAGGTTGAGCTGGACGAATTATTCCCGCGCGCTGATTTCATCACCCTGCATACGCCGCTCACCGATAGCACGCGCGGTATTTTAAACGCGGATGCTTTTGAGAAAATGAAAGACGGTGTGCGGATTATCAACTGCGCACGCGGCGGCCTGATTGATGAGGCGGCTCTGCTTACCGCTTTGGATAACGGCAAGGTGGCCGGGGTGGCACTGGACGTCTTTGCCGAGGAACCGGCAAAAGAGAACCCCCTGTTCGGTCATGAAAAAGTTGTGGCAACGCCGCATCTTGGCGCGTCAACTTCCGAGGCTCAGGTCAATGTGGCCGTACAAGTCGCGGAACAGATGGCCGATTATCTGCTGGACGGGGCGGTGACCAACGCGCTTAATATGCCGTCTGTATCTGCGGAAGAATCCGTACGGCTCAGCCCCTATATGGCTCTGGCGAAACAGCTTGGCGCTTTTGCGGGACAGCTGACCGAACATGCCCTGCAAAGCATACAGATCGAATATCAGGGGGATGTGACCGAATTGAACACCCGGCCCCTGACCGCTATTGTGGTTGAGGGTCTGTTACAGCCTTTGATGGACTGCGTTAATATGGTCAATGCCCTGGCCGTGGCCAAGGAACGGGATATTGACATTGTCGAAACCCGCCACGACTCCGAAGGCGATTATAATACCTTTATCAAGGTGACGGTGACCACGGACAAACAGGTGCGCTGTGTGGCCGGCACATTGTTCGCCGACAAACGCCCGCGCATCGTCAGTGTCAAGGACATTGCCGTTGATGCGGAACTGACACCGAACATGCTCTATGTGTCCAACGAAGACTTGCCCGGATTTATCGGGGCTTTGGGGACTACATTGGGGGAGGCGGGCCTGAATATCGCCACCTTCAGCCTTGGCCGGGCCTCAGAGGGCGGTGAAGCCATCGCGCTGGTTGCCATTGACGCGCCCGCCGATGCGGCTACGGTTGCGGCAGTGGAAAGTCTGCCCCATGTTAAACAGGTTAAGGCGTTGACATTCTAGTGCGTAAATAATATCAAGGCCTGAACAGTAAAAACGGACGCCTTATGCCTGATATAGACGATACAGCTCTCCTGCCCGAAGGCCTGCATGATACGTTGGCCCATGAGGCGGAGTATCAGGCTGAAATCGTTGAGAAATTGCGCCAATGCTTTGCCAGTTTCGGTTACGAACGGGTGATTCCGCCGATCATGGAATTTGAGGAAAGCCTGCTCAGCGGACCGGGCAAGGCACAATCTCGCAATATGTTCCGGGTGATGGATCCGGTGACACAGCGGATGATGGCGGTGCGTAATGATATGACGGGGCAGGTGGCGCGTATCGCCCGTTCCCGTCTGCAAAATGCACCGCGTCCTTTACGTCTCAGCTATTCCGGTGATGTGCTTCGGGTGCGCGGGTCGCAGCTTCGCCCCGAACGGCAATTTAAGCAGGCCGGCGTTGAACTGATCGGTTCCGACAGTCCGGAAGCCTATGTGGAGATCATTCTGTTGGCTCGGGATGTGTTGACCACGGTCGGCGTTGAACAGGCCAGCATTGACCTGACCATGCCGCTGTTGGTGCCGGCCATCTGCCGTGGGCTGGGGCTGGACGCGGAAAAATCAGCTATCGTTCGTCAGGCTCTTAATGCCAAGGATATTGGCGCGCTGGACAATCTGGACGGTGAAATCGGCGACATCAGCCGGAAACTCCTGTTGGCGGCGGGGGCGGCGGACAAGGCCATGGCGTTTATCGGGGATCTGTCCCTGCCGCAGGAAGCAC
>DRKK01000340.1 GCA_011051815.1 Sphingomonadales bacterium
AGATGGCCCACCGTAGGCTGGGCCATAGCCCCCAGCACCCGGGGGTGAACATTGGACGGCCCTGGCCCCATCAATGTCCTGGGGTTAGGCAAAATATCAGTGAGCGGTGGTAAAATATTCCCATGAGAAACAACAGTCATATCCATATATACCTTATCATTGCGGATTTAGAGGACAGAATATATCAATTTTTCACAATATGGAACTACTTTCTGTAATATGGAAACATTAAAAAGCCAAAAAAAGGGATGCCTTAACCTTTACGGTTTGGGCATCCCTGTAGTTGGACTAAAATTAAATTACATTACCACCAAGTGGCATAAAGGGCGGTGAGAATCAGAACCACGCCCAAAGCCGACAGGTTGAAATTACGACTGGAGGAAAAATCTATATCCTCCAGATCAACGGCATTATCCTGAACGCCGCTTTTCTCCATGAGTGTCACAATGATCCCAAGGCCAAGGCACGACAGGAACACAAGCCCAACCCGGTCAATAAACGGCAAGGATGGCCACAGAATTTTCAGGGCAAATGACAGAACCGCAGACCCAATGGCCGCCGCCAAGGCGCCGTGGGCCGTGGCCCGCTTCCAGAACATGCCCAGCAGAAAGATCACCACAATGCCCGGTGTGAAAAAGCCGGTAAATTCCTGAATATACTGAAAGGCCTGATCAAAATTACCCAAGAGCGGCTTGGCACAGATCATGGCGATAATCAGGGAGGAAAAGCTCACCACCCGGCCCACAAACACATAATGCTGCTGACTGCGGTCTTTTTGATAGAAGCTGTAAATATCCATGGTGAAGATAGTGGCAATACTGTTGGTCATGGACCCCAGTGACGAGACAATAGCGGCCACAAGGGCAGCGAAGACCAGCCCCATCATACCCACCGGCATCAGCTTCATCAATTCAGGGTAAGCTTGGTCCGGGGAACTGAGGTTAGGGGCCAGCACCACCGCCGCAATGCCCGGCAACACCACGATCACCGGCATCAGAAGTTTCAGATAGGCCGCAAAAGCAATCCCCTTCTGGGCCTCACGGATATTCTTGGCCGCCAATGCCCGCTGAATGATATATTGGTTAAAGCCCCAATAGGACAGATTCATGATCCACATACCGCCGACCAGAACACTCAGGCCCGGCAGGCTCATATAATGAGGGTTGTCCGGGCTTAAGATCATATCGAACTTTTCCGGTGCGCGTGCGGTTAGCTCCATGAAACCCGCCACAATTCCCTGCCCGTCTCCGATGGTGTCCAGCGTCACATAGGACAGGAACAGGCCACCGCCCACCAGCAGGACCACCTGTATAATGTCGGTGAAGGCCACCGCCTTCAGCCCACCGTAGAGTGAATAGGCCGCCGCAAAAGCCCCGAGGAAGATCAAGCCGTAAACCAGCTCCACCCCCGCCACCGTATTAATCGCCAAAGCGCCAAGCCACAGAATGGCCGTCAAATTGACAAAGACATAAACCCCAAGCCAAAAGATAGCCAGAATAGTCCGCACCCGATGGTCATACCGCTGTTCCAGAAATTGCGGCATGGTATAGATGCCGCGCTTGAGATAGATAGGCAGAAAATATTTACCGACGATAATTAGGGTGATCGCCGCCATCCACTCATAGGAAGCGATGCCAAGGCCGATCACATAGCCGGAACCGGACATACCGATGATTTGTTCAGCGGAGATATTGGCCGCAATCAGTGACGCCCCGATCGCCCACCAGGGCAGGGACTTGCCCGCCAGAAAATAATCCTCGGTATTCTTCTCATGGCCCACCTTCTCCCGGCTGACCCAGTAAGCCAAGCCGATGATCCCCACCACATAAGCCGCAAATACCCCAATATCAATGGTCGATAATGTCATCCTCAGTCCCTATTTTTTGTTAATTGGTAAAGAAATTACGCCATCACCTCCTTGCCTACAAGCAAAGACATACGTATACATACTTGATTAACCAATGAATACGTATGTATTATGGGGCGGCATATGATTGCAAACCAAAGGGTAATCTTTGATGAAAGATGAAAAGCCGACCTCTTTTGATATTGCCCATCTGGCGGGTGTGTCCCAGCCCACGGTGTCGCGTGCTTTACGCAACAGCCCGCTGGTCAGTGAGGAAACCCGCGAAAAAATACAGGCCATCGCCAAAAAACTCAATTATCAGGTGGATATCAACGCCCGAAACCTGCGGTCAAAAGAAACCAAGACCCTTGCCCTTTTGCTCTGCGAAGACCCCGGCACCGATGACAGCCTGATCAATCCCTTTTTCCTCAGCATGCTGGGCAGCATCACCCGGGCCTCCGGCAAAATGGGCTATGACCTGCTGATTTCCTTTCAACAGCAAAGCGGTGACTGGAACGCGGATTATGAGAATGCCCATCGGGCGGACGGTATTATCTTTCTTGGCTACGGCGATTACATCACCTATATGGAGAAAATCGCCCACCTGGACAGGATGGGGGCTCATTTTATCACATGGGGTCCGGTTCTGGCAAAACAGCCGGGGCATTTCATTGGCTGTGACAATCTGAATAGTGCTTATCTAAGCATCAAGCACCTGACCGATTTGGGTCATAAGAAAATTGCTTTTCTCGGCATTGCCTCCGAACATCGACCGGAGTTTAACCAGCGCTATCAGGGCTATGTGAAGGCCCTGCTTGAGGCCGGATTGATCGTCAATCCCAAGCTCCAGATTGATGCGGATACCTCCGAAGAAATGGGCTATGA
>DRKK01000341.1 GCA_011051815.1 Sphingomonadales bacterium
CCATTATAATTTTCTTCCTTTATGGTACTTGAATATAATGATATGTCTTTTATAACATATTTATAGCCTGTGACAAATGTCATGGTGGAATAAGGCGCAGTGAGGGAATATTCATAAAGGAAAATAACGGGAAGTTGAATGACCAGTGAATTGATGATGTTATTGTGGGGGGCGGCGTCCATTGCCTTTATCCACACTATTCTGGGGCCGGATCATTATCTTCCCTTTGTGGCCATCGGCAAGGCAAGGGGCTGGAGCCTGCCGCGCACAGCCGTGACCACGGCCCTGTGTGGTGTTGGCCATTCTATGGGCTCAATCATTTTGGGTGTGATCGGGGTTTATGCGGGTCATGCCCTGTCAGACTTACAGATTATCGAGGGATTTCGCGGCGATATGGCCGCATGGGGGCTGGTGATATTTGGGCTGATCTATACGGTTTGGGGCTTGCAGAGAAGTCGCCATCACAAAACCCACAGCCATATGCACGGCCATGCAGATGGTATTTTTCATAGTCATAAGCATAATCATGCCACCGACCATGCCCATGTTCATGAAGCGAAGGCAGATAAAAAGATTTTTGGTATCTTTACGCCCTGGGCTTTGTTTATAATCTTTGTTCTGGGGCCGTGTGAGCCGTTAATCCCGCTGATGATGGTTCCGGCGGCGCAGGGCGCATGGTTCGGCATGGTTATGACCGTTGGCATATTCATGCTGGTGACCATTGCCACCATGACCACCATTGTTGTGGCGGCAACCCTTGGCCTTAAAACGGTGAGCTTTACCGGGTTAGAGAAATATACACATGCCCTTGCAGGTGGCACGCTCAGCCTGTGCGGCCTTGGCATAATTACACTGGGATTATAGGCATGGATGAAAATTTTAAAGCCATAGATGCGGTTGTTAATATCTGGACAGAGGAGGCGCTCAGCCACCGTCCGGATTGGACCGATGAATTCTTCGTTGGCAAGGTAAAGGGCAAACATACGTCCGCCGGGACCTCGCTGGAAGAAATGATTGATCAGATGGATGCGGCGGGCATTGAATATGCTTTTCTGGTGGCGGCCAAGACCGGGCGTCCGGGCCTGCCGGGATGTTATCATATGCCGCCAGAGGTGGTGGCAGAGGCCGTGGCCAAATACCCGAAACGCTTTTTCGGGCTGGTGGGCATTGATCCGTTTCAGGGCATGGACGGGGTCCGTGCGCTGGAGGATGATGTGAAGAACAAGGGTTTTATCGGCGCCCATCTTTATCCCCACTGGTTTGAGCTGGCCCCCAATCACGCCAAATATTACCCCTTTTATGCCAAATGTATTGAGCTTGGTATTCCCATTCAAATGCAGGTGGGGCAATCGCTGATCTATGCAAAAGATAACCGGTGCCGGTCCGTGGGGCGGCCTATTTATCTGGACGATGTGGCTTGCGACCTGCCGGAGCTTAAATTGATTGGCACCCATGTGGGAATTCCGTGGCATGAGGAAATGATCGCCATGTCATGGAAGCATGAGAATGTCTATATTTGCACCGATGCCCACAGCCCCAAATACTGGCCGGAAAGCGTGTGGAAATATATCAACAGTTATGGTCAGGACAAGGTAATTTTCGGCACCGACTTCCCCGTTTTACGCTTTGAACGTACGGTAACAGAGGTGAAAGATCATGGCCTGAAACCGGCTGTGTTACAGAAATTCCTGCGCAATAATGTGATCAAATTATATGGTCTGGACAAGCGCGGCGTTAGCTTGGCGGAGGGCGGCGCATGAGTGGCCCCCTTGATGGCATTAAGATCGTTGAATTTACCAGCGTCGTCCTTGGTCCCTGGGCCTGTCAGATCATGGGCGATATGGGGGCTGATGTGATCAAGGTGGAACCGCCCGTGGGTGATACCAACCGTAACCTTGGCCCCAGCAAAGCCAATGATGACATGAGCGCCCTGTTCCTGACCTGCAACCGCAATAAACGCAGTATTGTTCTGGATCTGAAAACGCCGGAAGGCAAAGAGGTCGCGCTGAAATTATGTGCCGATGCGGATGTGATGGTTCATAATTTCAGGCCACAGGCCATGGCCCGGCTGGGTCTTGATTATGATTCCGTCAAGGCAGTAAATTCTGAGATCGTCTATTGCGCCACCTATGGCTATAGCAAGCAGGGGCCATACGGCGATAAGGGCGCGTTGGATGACAGCATACAGGCCGGGGCCGGGGTGGCCATGCTCATGCATATGGTGGGCGGTGAACCGCGTTACCTGCCGACTGTTCTGGCCGACAAGACCACAGGTATGGCAGTGGTCAATGCGGTTTTGGCGGCGCTTTTTTACCGGGAGCGTAGCGGCAAAGGCCAGGAAATCGAAGTACCCATGTATGAAACCATGGTTTCTTTTGTCATGGTCGAGCATCTCTGGGGCATGGCTTTTGATCCCCCCTTGGGCCAAGCGGGCTATCCGCGCCTGATGAGTGAACATCGGCGGCCTTACAAGACCAAGGACGGCTATATTGCGGTGTTGCCTTACTGGGATAATCACTGGAAAAGCTTTTGCGAGGTGGTGGAGCGGCCCGATATGCTCACCGACCCGCGCTTTAAGGATATGAAAACCCGCCTTGCCAATATTGATGTGAGCTATGCGGAGACTGGCAAGGCCTTGGCCAAAAGGACAACGGCGGAATGGCTGGAGCTGTTTAAATCCACCAATGTGCCGCATATGATTGTCAATACGCTGGACGGGTTGATTGATGACCCACATCTGGTCGAGACCGGATTCTGGCAGATGGCAGATCATCCCACAGAGGGTAAAATCCGTATGGCCAAAACGCCTTATAACTTCTCGGAAAGCCCCACAGAAATCAGGACATTACCACCGCGTCTGGGGCAGCAAAGCGCGGAAATTTTGAGCGAGATGGGCTATTGCGATCAGGACATCGCCCGTATGTTTGAACAGGGTATCACCAAAGGCCCCAAAGAATAAAAAACAGGAGACTGAAACTATGAAACGTGTACAGGACGAAAAACCGGAACGGTCCAAAGAGGTCAAGGCCTGGCTGGACGAAGAAATCGACGCTCAACAGGCGCGCTATGACGCCATTTCAGCGGAGATGGAAGGGATTCAGGAAAAACGAAACGGCTGGATCGCCCGCTTCCTCGAAATCATTCAGACCAAGGGCTATAACACCAACGGTGATTTGCGCCGTGCCATAACCAAGGACGAAGTCCCCGAACGCCCCGATCGGCCCGATGCCGATAAAGTGGTCTGGTAATAACATATTAAAATTAAGGAAGAATCATGGCACGACCCCATATTGAACCATTTGTTGAATTGAACGAATCCTATAAGAATTTCACCCTGCCCGGCTTTACCCCGTCCGGCAGTCATTTTAAAGTCCTGTCTCTGGACACGGATGTGGGGGCCTGTACCCTGAAAATGCGCTTTGACGGCGGCTATACAAGAAAACCGGGCATGAGCTACAGCGATGTGGAAATTTTTGTCCTGAACGGCATGATGAAAGTCGGTGATCAATTTTGCGGCGAGGGGCATTATCTGTTCGTGCCTGCAGGCTATGCCATGGGGGCCTTAGAGGTGCCGCAGGGCTGTGAGTTGTTGGTCATGTATAATGACAGCGAGCCAAGTTTTCTGGAATCCGACACCCATCACCCCCTGTGCCTGAAAGAGGGCTATGTGACCGTCAATGGTTATGAGGATGCGCCGTGGGCGCCGGGCAATCTGGTCAATCCGTCGGTGGCGGCGGGCTGTATGATTAAGGTGCTGCGCTATGATGTGCTGACCGAGGCCATATCCTTCCTCTATTGCATGACGCCGCAATTCATGCAGGATAATATCTCCTATCATGACTGTGCGGAGGAAAGCTATCATATCTGGGGCGAATCATGGATGTTGCAGTTTGGCGATCTGCCCACCGGTGGATATTTCTGGCGGCCGCCCTATATCAATCATGGCTCATTCCGCAGCAAGCTCGGCACCATCGCCTTTGGCCGGACTGATTCCAAATTGCATAATTATTTCCATTTCAATCCCTGGTCCA
>DRKK01000342.1 GCA_011051815.1 Sphingomonadales bacterium
GGTTGTTATGAATGACAGGGAAAGACAGGGAGCGTGAAATGGTGCATGAATCGGCGACGGATTTGAAAAAATTCCTGCATGAACAAAAATTCGCCACTGTCATGGCTGATCCGCCTTGGCGTTTCCCCGCCTTTATTGCCGCCCTGAAAATGGGTGACGATAAATAAACCCCCTATATGGATTCAATCACCAGAAAAATATGGGTGATGGTTTCACCGTTACTGCTGAAGGGAAACAGACCAACGATATATTCGTTAAACTCGCGGCCTTTAAACGGCGCCCTCATACGGAAAAATTTCTCTTGTGGCTTTTTGGCTATGTGATCATATAGGTGCAGACGGTCATCAAGGGCATCCCCGGTGAAGAAATCTTCACGATAAGACCCCGACCCCTTAACTTTCAAAATATCCTTGATCCGTTCCCCGGCAAGGGTCAGGATTATATCAAACGCCGGCCCGGAGTAATCCAGCCTCGTCATGGCTATATTTGGTAACAATTCGACAACATCTGCCGGATTAAAATCCGACTTCCGGGCAAAGTTATTTTCACCGCAGAGCTTTTTCCAATATGTATAAAAACGCTGTGCCGGATGCTTTTCCGGTATGCTGTCAACAGATAACGGATTGTCGAACGAATTTGACTTAGGGTGCCACATATTTAACCACTAACTTACTCTTAAACTACTATGATACCGCTATCATACTCTCTTTAAAAGAGCAAGTCATCAGGCAATAGAGTCAGCCTGTTTCGCCAAATAATTCCCGACCAATGAGCATACGGCGGATTTCGCTAGTCCCCGCCCCAATTTCATAGAGTTTGGCGTCCCTGAGCAACCGACCGGTGGGGAATTCATTGATATAGCCATTACCGCCCAAGGCCTGAATAGCCTGCAACGCCATCTGGGTCGCTTTTTCTGCAGAATAGAGGATACAGCCCGCCGCGTCCTTACGGGTTGTCTCGCCCCGGTCGCAGGCGGCGGCCACCGCATAGACATAAGACCGGCAAGCGGCAAGTTCGGTGTACATATCGGCAATCTTGCCCTGCATCAGCTGAAATTCGCCAATACTTTGGCCAAATTGTTTACGGTCATGGATATAGGGCAGCACCACATCAAGGCAAGCCTGCATGATACCCACCGGACCACCGGACAGGACGACCCGCTCATAATCAAGGCCGCTCATTAACACCCGTACCCCGCCGTCAAGTTTGCCAAGGACGTTTTCTTCCGGCACCTCGCAATCCTCAAATACCAGTTCACAGGTATTGGACCCCCGCATACCCAGCTTGTCCAGCTTCTGCGCCGTGGAAAAGCCCTTAAAGGTCTTTTCAATCAGAAAGGCCGTGATACCGCGTGACCCGGCCGCCATATCCGTCTTGGCGTAAACCACCAGAACATCCGCATCGGGACCATTGGTGATCCACATTTTATTGCCGTTCAAAATATATTTATCGCCCTGTTTTTCAGCGCGTAATTTCATGCTGACCACATCGGACCCGGCCCCCGGCTCGCTCATGGCCAACGCCCCCACATATTCGCCCGTGATCAGTTTGGGCAGATATTTCTGCTTCTGCTCTGCATTGCCATTGCGGCTGATCTGATTAACACACAGGTTGGAATGAGCGCCGTAGCTGAGACCCACACTGGCGGACGCGCGCGAGATTTCCTCTACACAAATGGTATGGGCCAGATAACCCATTTTCACGCCGCCATATTCTTCATCCACGGTCACGCCCAAAATGCCAAGGGCCCCCATCTTGCGCCAGAATCCTTCTGGAAATGTGTTGGTCGCGTCTATTTCTTCGGCCAGCGGCGCCAGTTCCTTGGCCGCAAAAGACGCCACCGTATCGCGCAACATATCTATGTCTTCGCCCAGATTAAAATTCAATGTTGGATAGGAAACCATCTCTAAAAATCCTTTATTTATTTTGGCGCGCAATGGCCACTTTTGATTCGGGCGCGCGGCCCAGAAAATCTGAAATATACCAAGCTGCTTCGACAATCTTGTCCAGATCAACGCCGGTTTTCAGCCCCATGCCATTCAGCATATATAATACATCCTCGGTCGCCACATTACCCGATGCGCCTTTTGCATAGGGACAGCCGCCAAGGCCCGCGACCGAGCTGTCAATCACGTTGATGCCCATTTCCAGCCCCGCCAGAATATTGGCCAACGCCTGACCATAGGTGTCATGGCAATGAAGGGCCAAGCTACTCACCGGCACTTGGTCCATAACCACCGCCAGCATATCCCGAATATCTTTCGGCGTCCCCACCCCGATGGTATCACCAAGAGATACCTCATAACAGCCCATCTGGATCATCTCATGGGTCACATCCGCCACTATATTGGGATCAATGATCCCTTCATAGGGGCAGCCCACGACGCAGGAGACATAGCCGCGCACCGCGATCTTCTCCTCTGCTGCCCGATCCATAACAGGCCGGAAACGGTCCAGACTTTCCGCGATGGAACAATTTATATTTTTTTGACTGAAACTTTCAGATGCCGCCCCGAATATGGCGACCTCTGTCGCGCCCGCCGCCAGTGCCGCCTCAAAACCCTTGATATTGGGGGTCAGAACCGGGTAATCCACGTCGGAAATCCGTTTCAGGCTGGTCATAACCTCGGCACTGCCCGCCATTTGCGGCACCCATTTGGGGGAGACAAAGCTGGCGGCCTCTATCTTGGTCAGGCCCGCCGCCGCCAGCTGCTCAATAAGTGCAACCTTGATTGCGGTCGGCACGACCTTTGCTTCATTCTGCAAGCCATCCCGGGGGCCGACTTCATAGAGACGAATGTTGCTGGCCATCGTCATTCGGTGTCATCCCCGACAATTCTGATCAGGACTTCCCCATCGGCAACCTGATCTCCGGCGGCAAGGCTTAAGCCCTCTATCTGGCCAGCAATCTGGGCCTTAATGGTATGTTCCATCTTCATGGCTTCCAATATCATCAGGGGCTGTCCTTGCGCGACCATATCGCCGTCTGACACCATGACCTGTGTCACCTTGCCTGGCATGGGGGTGACAATCACGCCGTTGCCGCCGTCCTCATCCTCGCCCTCCGCACCGGGCAGATAATGGTGCAGATAGCTGACCGTAGCCTCATGGAAAATGGTAAAATCCTGACCGCCCTGTATGATCGTGGCGGAAATTTTATGACCATTCACCGCAATATCCAGCGTGACCCCCGCACGGCGTAATATCTGCACCTCCAGTTCCGCATCCTCAATAGTCAGGTGAAAATCCTGTTCCCGGTAGGTGACCTTAACCTCACGCGGTTCGTCGTGATCCATAAAGGTGAGCGAAGTTTTCAGGTTCAGATTCATCCGCCAGCCATCGCTATGATCCCACGGGTCACGGCCCGTGCTATAGGGGGCAAGCTCCGCCACGGTGGCCAGTGCCAGAATGACATGATCCGCCCGCCTGTCCACAGGCATGAAGTCATCTTTGAAATTCTCAATAAAGCCCGTATCCAGGTCAGCCGCCCTGAAAGCCGGGTGCCGGATAATACGGCCCAGAAATTCCAGATTACACGTCAGCCCCGCCACCGCCGTCTGGCTGAGGGCCTTGTCCATCTGGCGCAAGGCCCCGGCCCGGTCCCGGTCCCATACGATCAGCTTGGCAATCATGGGGTCATAATAGATGCTCACTTCATCGCCCTGCTCCACCCCGGTATCAAGGCGGAAATGGGCATTTTCAGGCGGACTGGAAAAATGCGTGATCTTTCCGGTTTGAGGCATAAAATTATTTTCCGGATCCTCTGCGTAGAGCCGCACCTCAAAGGCGTGGCCGATCAGGGGAATTTCATCTTGCGTCAAAGGCAGCGGCTCCCCCGCCGCAATGCGCAACTGCCAATCGACCAGATCCTGCCCGGTGATCAGTTCCGTCACCGGATGCTCCACCTGAAGCCGGGTATTCATCTCCATGAAATAAAAGGGCGCGCTGTCCAGCCCTTGCGTCACATCAACGATAAATTCAATGGTCCCGGCCCCGCTATAGCCAATAGCCTTGGCCGCCGTAACCGCCGCATCACCCATGGCTTTGCGCATTTCGTCCGACATGCCGGGCGCAGGGGCTTCCTCAACCACCTTTTGATGGCGGCGTTGCAGGGAGCAATCCCGCTCGTAAAGATAAACCGCATCGCCGTGATTATCGCCGAAAAC
>DRKK01000343.1 GCA_011051815.1 Sphingomonadales bacterium
AAATTTCTGATTGGTCTGACACCGCGTCCGGCCCATCGGGGGTATCTGGTGGATCCGTCATATGTGGATATGAAAAATCGTAAAGTTCCTTCAACCCCAATCGGCATACAATTATGTACGGGCCTTATTGTGACAGAGGTTCTGAAGGTTCTTCTGGAGCGGGGCGGTGTCAAGGCCGCGCCCCATTACCAGCTCTATGATGCTTACCGGGGTATTCTCAGGAAAGGCTATATTCCGTTTGGCAATGGCAATCCGCTTCAACGGCTCAAATATTTCTTTGGCCGGATGCTGTATGCCAAAATGTCAGAAACCGCGACTCAGAAAGAGGACGCACCGCTGTCATCCGTCATGGAACAGATCATTGATCAGGCCCGTTGGGCGCCCAGCGGGGATAATACACAGCCCTGGCAGTTTGAGATCAAAAGTGAGCGGAAGATCATTGTCCATATCCCGGAAATTGAACAGGATAATCTTTATGAGTTTGATCACGGCAGGCCCACTTATCTGGCCGTTGGTATGATGCTGGAAACTCTGCGTATGGCCGCCGCCTCTCATGGCCTTGCTTTGCGCTGGGCATTGCCGAAGGACGTGGTATGGGATGGTCGGGCGCAGGAGATAACGGTAAATCTCAGGAAACTCAAGAAAACCGTTTCGGATGATCTTCTGGACTATGTGCCCCTGCGCTCCGTGAATAGATTTTCCTATCAGACAAAGGCTCTGCCGGATCGGGCTAAAAAGCTGCTTTCAGATGAAATAGACGAATTATTTGATATTCAATGGTTTGAAAGTCCGGTTCAGCGGCGGCGTTTTTCCCGCCTCAATGCGGCGGCAACGGATATTCGGCTTTGTCTTGAAAAATGTTTCAAAGTACACAAAAAAATCATCGACTGGACGGCGGGCAACAGCCGGGAAGGCGTACCGGCGGGGGCCGTGGGCATGGACAAGGTCAGCCTATTGCTCATGAAGCAGGCCATGAAAAGCTGGTCCCGTATGGATTTTATGAATAAATATCTGGGCGGCACCCTGCTTGCTCAATTACAGATGGATATTCTGCCAGGCCATAAATGCGCGGGCCATTTTGCGCTGCTCTGGAAAGACGGGGGCAAGAAAGACCTTGCCCATATAATGCAGGCTGGGGAGAAATTACAGCGTTTCTGGCTTCAGGCCACCAAACAGGGGTTGGTGATGCAACCGTCCATGGCGACCATTTGTTTCAGCTATTACGCGGAACAGGGCATTGATTTCTCTGGCGGCAACCTTGCCCTTGCCAATAAGGCAACACGGCTCGGCAATGATTTCGACGCCCTGCTGGGTGGGCGGCTGTCAGATGTGGTTTTCTCTGGCAGAATAGGCTATCCGGGCAAGGTAAAAACCCCTGAACGGTCGATCAGGAAGAAACTTTTGGCCCTATTATCACCTTCACCTTCTTCCTAAGGCCAGCCGGGGGATTTCGATTGCGGGACAGCGGTCCATGACCACCTTCAGGCCTGCGCGTTTCGCGGTTTCTGCGGCATCCCTGTTAATGACCTCCAATTGCATCCAGACCACTTTGGCTTTTTTTTCAATGGCCTCTTCAACAACAGGCCCCACTTTGTCGGATGCCCGGAAAATATCGACCATATCAATGGGCACCGGAATATCAGACAGGCTTGCATATACCTTCCGCCCCAACAGTTCTGATCCCGCAAGGCTCGGATTTACCGGGTAGAGGTCATACCCCTGATCAATCAGGAATTTCATCACCCGGTAGGATGGGCGTTCCGGCTTTTTGCTGGCCCCCACAAGGGCGATGGATTTTACCGAGGTCAGAATATCCTTGATTCCAGCGTCATTCATAATTTCGCCTGTATCTTGCGGGCAATATCCAGATAGATGGCCGTATGGGGGCTGTCTGGATTATGGACCACGATGGGGGTGCCGCTGTCAGATGTTTCGCGAATATCCATATGAAGCGGAATTTCGCCAAGGAAATCTATCTCAAGCTTTGCCGCAATCTCCCGCGCGCCGCCGTGGCCAAATATATCGGACCGCTCACCGCAGGACGGGCAGAGGAAATAGCTCATATTCTCCACAATGCCGAAAACCTCCGTATCGGTCTTCTGGAACATATCCAGCCCCTTGCGGGCATCGATCAGGGCAATATCCTGCGGTGTTGAGACCACAATGGCACCGTCCATGTCAATGGTTTGGGCCAGGGTGAGCTGCACATCCCCGGTCCCCGGCGGCAGGTCCAGAACCAGCACGTCCAGCTCCCCATTCACGTCCCATTTGGTGTCATTGGTCATCTGCTTGACCGCGCCCATAACCATGGGACCCCGCCAGATGGTGGCGGTATCCTGTTTCATGAGATAGCCTAATGACATGCTTATAAGGCCGTGGCTGATGATGGGGATGATTTTCTTGTCTTCGCTCTGATGCGGTTTCTCATCCACGCCGAGCAGGGTCGGGATAGAGGGGCCGTAAATATCCACATCAAAAATCCCGGCTTTCAGGCCGATGGCTTGCAAGGCCAATGCTAGATTAACGGCGGTGGTGGATTTGCCGACCCCGCCCTTGCCGCTGGCCACCGCAATCACATGTTTGACACCGGGGATTTTATTGGTATTTTTTAACGGGCCTGAGCCTTTTTCCGGGGCCTGCATGGTGGGGATTTCCTTGGCCGGGTCCCGCTGGGCGGTCAGGACAGAGGTAATCTTGCTGGCCGCCGTCAGGTCCAGAAGTTTTGCATCACATTTCTGTCTGATCTGCTCCATCATTTCGGCCTCGGCAGGGTCGATATTGAGGGCAAAACCGACCTCGTTATCTTTAATGACCAGCCCCTGAACCATACCAAGGGTGACAATATCGCGGCCCTTGCCCGGATGAGTGATGGATTTCAGGATATTTATAACCTGTTCGCGCTTGACCTCTGACATTTTGATCCTATCTATGATACTATTGTAATATTGTTGTTCTTGTCCCCCACATAGAATATATAAGTGGTAAGAATAAAAAATATAGGGGGAATAGTGTTTTTTCCAAATTTGGGTCGATATTTTCTTTTTAAGGAGCGCAAGTATGTCTTGGCAAAATAATAATGGCGGTAAGGATCGGGGACCATGGGGCAACGGCCCCAGCGGCGGCGGTCAGGAGCCACCGGATATCGACGAATTGATCCGCAAGGGTCAGGATAAATTCCGCAATGCCTTTGGCGGGGGCGGCAAAGGCGGTGGCAAGGGCATGATTATGGTGATCGCCCTGCTGTTCGTTGTTGGTTATCTCTATGCGGCCCTATACAAGGTTCAGCCCGATGAAGCCGGGGTTGTTCTGCGCTTTGGCAAATGGATTGAAACCACAGGCACCGGCCTTCACATTCATTGGCCGCCCATAGATCAGGTTCTTATCCCGAAAGTGACGGCAGTGAACAAGATTGATGTGGGCTTCGGGGCAGGGAAAAAAGAACGCCAGATGTTGACCGGAGATGAGAATATTGTCGATGTGCGTTATTCCGTCCTGTGGCGGATCAAGGATCCGGCCCGTTTTCTGTTTAACCTTGATCAAAAAGAGCAGAGCATCAAATCTATTTCAGAAAGTGCCATGCGTGAAGTGGTGGCCAAGACGGACATTCAGCAGATCATGACATCTGAACGGTTTGGTATTGAGGTTGAGGTGCGCGGCATCATGCAGGAAGTCCTCGAT
>DRKK01000344.1 GCA_011051815.1 Sphingomonadales bacterium
AACGCATATTTTTTGTGGCATATCCTGTAATTGGTTCAATATATCCCGAATACCCGCTACAGGTTTTAAATCCTGTTCAAAGGCGGCAAAGGTTTTAATCTGAAGCCGGTCCAGAAAATCATCCGGCAGATCATGGCCAAGCTTGTCCTGGGCGATGGTAACGACCTTATTCATGGACAGGCCGACAAAAGTTTCCACCACATCATCAAAGCTCATATCAAGGCCCTGTTCCGCCAGAGCTTTTCTCAATTCCTCATTGGCCAGTGGCTCGCTGTCCACAAGCACACCGTCACAGTCAAAGATAACAAGATCAATGGTCATATATTAGCTGAGCGCCTCACAGGCCCGTTTGATGCGCTTGCAGGCCTCGATCAAGGCTTCATCAGAGGTGGCATAGGATACCCTGAAATGAGGAGACAGGCCAAAGGCCTCGCCATGTACGGCGGCGACACCCTCTGCTTCCAGTATATAGGTGCAGAAATCAAGATCATTCTCGATCACCTTGCCATCCGGCGTTTTTTTGTCGATCAATCCGGCGATTGAGGGATAGACATAGAAAGCGCCTTCCGGTTTCGGGCAGATTATACCGTCTATTTCGCTTAACATCTCCACAACCATGTCCCGGCGGCCTTTAAAAACCTCTGCCCTTTCTTTCAGAAAATGCTGGGTGCCGGTCAGGGCCTCCACAGCGGCGGCCTGTGATATGGAACAGGGGTTTGAGGTACTCTGAGACTGCACCTTACGAATGGCATTGATCAGCGCCACAGGACCGCCGGCAAAACCAATGCGCCAGCCGGTCATGGCATAGGCCTTGGCCACGCCATTAATGGTCAGGGTGCGCTCATACAATTTAGGTTCAACCTGTGCCGGGGTAACAAATTCAAAATCGTCATAGACAATATGTTCATACATATCATCCACCATGACCCATACATGGGGGTATTTAAGCAACACATCGGTTAAAGCCTTCATTTCCGTGGCATTATAGGCCGCCCCGGACGGGTTGCTGGGGGAATTTAGAATCACCCATTTGGTTTTGTCGGTGATGGCGGCTTCCAATACATCGGGACGCAATTTGAAATTATCTTCAATGGTTGCCTCGGCAAATACGGGCGTGCCGCCCGCTAATATGGTCATGTCCGGATAGGATACCCAATATGGAGTCGGGATAATAACCTCATCACCCGGATTAAGCGTGGCGACCAGGGCATTATAAATCGTATGCTTGCCGCCGTTATTCACCGTGATCTGATTTGGTTCATAATCCAGACCATTATCACGCTTGAATTTCAGGCAAACCGCTTTCTTTATCTCAGGCGTACCGTCTGCCGGGGTATATTTTGTCTTGCCGTCCCGAATAGCCTGTATGGCGGCCTCCTTGATGTTATCCGGTGTATCAAAATCAGGCTCCCCTGCCCCAAGCCCGATTACGTCCCGCCCGGCGGCTTTTAGTTCTGCTGCCTTGGTTGATACGGCAATGGTGGGGGATGGTTTTACCCGGTTCAGGGAGTCAGCAATAAAAGCCATTGGTCTAATCCTTCTGGATGATCGTAAATGTTAAGGCGACAGCGGCAAAATACGCAATAACGCCCATCACTTCAAGCACAGACTTGGCCAGAACCGGAAAGAATCAATTCCTAGATATAAATCAATAATCTTTTTCCGGTTTTGGCTTAGGCTACTCGCAATATAGATAACTGATTGAGGTTACTATGGGGATAGATATTGAGGTCGCTGAATTTACGGCTAAGGATTATGAGGATTTTTCAGTCAGGCTCTATGACTGTCTAAAGGCACTGAGAAATACGCTGTCTACGCCGGGTTTTGGCGAAGGTCCTGTGACGCTCGGCGCGGAGCTGGAAACCTATATTGTTGATCATAATGGTGATGTGGCCCCCATTAATGATCAGCTATTACGGCAGATGAATGATGAGCAGTATCAGCATGAACTGAATAAATTTAATCTGGAATATAATCTTGCCCCTGTTTTGGCCAGCGGCACCCCCTTCTCCAAAATGCAGCAGGAGGCCGATAAGGCACTGGCCAAAGCTTCACAGGCCGCCGCTACGGAGAACGCCCGGATCGTCGCAATCGGCATTTTGCCCACACTGAACAGTGACAATCTTCAGGCTGATAATATGACGGATGTGGGCCGTTATCATATGCTCTATAAGGGCCTGCATAATTTGCGCGGGGAACCCTTTAAAATCAACATCAACGGTATCGACCCCATTCAACTGGAAAGTGATCTTGTCACGCTGGAAGGCGCCAATACATCGTTTCAGTTACATCTGCGCATAGCGCCGGATAATTTTGCCAACAGCTTTAATGCGGCCCAATTCGTAACCCCGCTAGCCGTGGCCCTGTCCGCAAATTCACCGCTGTTACTGGGCCACAGGTTATGGCAGGAAACCCGCATTGCCCTGTTTAAACAATCCATCGACAGCCGTCTGCGGGGCAGCGTGGAATGGCGCCAACCCTCACGGGTGTCTTTTGGTCATGGCTGGGTGCGGCAAGATGCCCATGAATTATTTGCCGAAACGGTGGCGCTCTATCCCCCCATAATACCCCTGTTAAGTGGGCAAAATCCCCTCGCCGCCATAACGTCGGATATTCTCCCGGCTTTAAATGAATTAAAGTTACATATGGGAACCACATGGCCGTGGAACAGGGCCGTCTATTCATCGACAGATGGGGGGCATTTGCGTATTGAAATGCGCGCCCTCCCTTCCGGCCCAACGACCTTTGATATGATGGCAAATGCCGCCTTTTTTGTCGGTCTGACGGTAGCCA
>DRKK01000345.1 GCA_011051815.1 Sphingomonadales bacterium
AATCTATGGCTGACAAATCAGAGAAATACAGGTCGCTTCGGGACTTCATTGATCATCTGGAAAAACAGGGCCGCCTTATGCGGGTGACGGAAGATGTCTGTACCGACCTTGAGATGACCGAAATTCAAACCCGCGTTCTGGCTGAAGGCGGTCCGGCGATATTGTTTGAAAATGTCATAAAGTCCGATGGGACAAAATCCGACATGCCGGTTCTGGTCAATCTGTTCGGTACGGTGGAGCGGGTGGCCTGGGGAATGGGACGGGAACCTTCGGAATTGCGGGAACTGGGCGAAACCATGGCCTTCCTGCGCCAGCCCGAACCGCCCAGCGGGTTCAAAGACGCGGTCCAGATGTTGCCCCTTCTGAAGCAGGCCATGAATGCCCGGCCCAAGACGGTCAAAAAAGCACCCGTCCATGAAATCGTGCTGACCGGGGATGATATTGACCTGAACCAGTTTCCTGTGCAGGGTTGCTGGCCGGGGGAGCCGGCCCCGCTGATCACATGGCCATTGGTGGTTACGAAAGGCCCCGGCAAGGCCCGCGAGGATGATTATAATCTGGGCATATACCGGATGCAGGTTTTGAACAAAAATCAGACTCTGATGCGCTGGTTGAAACATCGGGGCGGCGCGCAACATTTCCGCCGCTGGAAGCAACAGAAGTCAGAGCCTCTGCCTGTGGCCGTTGTTCTGGGCGCGGACCCGGCCACCATACTGGCCGCCGGGACGCCCGTGCCGGACACCCTGTCAGAATATCAGTTCGCCGGACTGATGCGCGGCAAAAAAACCGAGCTTGTAGATTGTAAAACCGTACCGCTCAAAGTACCCGCCACGGCGGAAATCGTGCTGGAGGGCCATATATCACTGGATGACCAACGGGACGAAGGCCCCTACGGCGACCATACCGGCTATTACAACAGCGTGGAAAAATTCCCGGTTTTCACCGTCTCTGCCATCACCATGCGCCGCGACCCCATTTACCTCAGCACCTATACCGGACGGCCCCCTGATGAGCCCTCCATATTGGGGGAGGCCCTGAATGAGGTTTTCATTCCGCTTCTGCAACAGCAATTCCCGGAGATTGTTGATTTCTGGTTACCGCCCGAGGGATGCTCTTACCGTATTGCGGTGATTTCCATCAAAAAAGGCTACGCGGGTCATGCCAAGCGGGTGATGATGGCCACATGGTCCTACCTGCGTCAGTTCATGTATACCAAATTTATCATTGTGGTTGATGACGACATCAATTGCCGGGACTGGAAAGAAGTCATGTGGGCCATGTCCACCCGCATGGATCCGGTGCGCGACACCACACTGGTGGAAAATACGCCCATAGATTATCTGGATTTCGCCTCACCGGTGTCAGGGCTTGGCGGCAAAATCGGGCTGGACGCCACCCATAAGTTCCCCGGCGAAAGCGACCGGGAATGGGGCACGGAAATTGCCATGGATCAGGATATAATCGACCGGGTAACAGAAAAATGGCAAAAACTGGACCTACCCGGGTCCGGCAAGCCCATATGGAAAAATCAACAAGATGACTAATGAACAAGCGTTACATGAACAATTTCTGGACAAGCTGGATTATCTGATCCGGGCCGCCAAAAAGGCCGGGGCCGATGCCAGCGATGCCATTATCTATTCCGGTCAGTCCGAAGGCATTTCATGGCGTCTGGGCAAGCTGGAGGATGTGGAACGGTCTGAAAGTGCCGATCTGGGCCTCAGGGTTTTTGTCGGCAAAAAACAAGCCATTGTCTCCTCCAGCGACATCAGCAGGGCCACCCTTGACGTGCTGGTTGAGCGGGCCATGGATATGGCGCGAAACGCACCGGAAGACCCGTTCGCCGGATTGGCAGACCCGGACCTGCTGGCCTTGTCTCCTGCGGATATTCCGGCGCTTGACCTTTATGACGATACCGAGAAATCAGCCGAAGAGCTGAAAGAGCTTGCCCGGACCATAGAGGAAACCGCGCTGGGCGTCAGCGGCATCACCAATTCCGAAGGGGCCAGCGCCAGCAGCAGTCGCGGCTTGATCGCCGTTGCCAATTCCAATAATTTTGCCCAAAGCTATCAATCCAGCAATTTCTCCCTCAGCATCTCGGTCATCGCCGGGGAGGATGCCACCATGGAGCGGGACTATGCCTATTCCTCAAAAAGGCATTTCTCCGACCTGAGAAACCCCGTTGAGATCGGACAGGAGGCCGCCGAAAAAACCCTGCGCCGCCTTGGCCCGCGAAAAGCAAAGACTTGTCAGGTCCCGATCATATTTGACCCCCGTGTATCGCGCACCCTTTTGGGTCATCTGTCCGGGGCCATTAACGGCCAGGCCGTGGCCCGGGGCACCAGCTTTCTAAAAAACCGGATGGGTGATCAGGTTTTCAGCGAAGGCATTTCGGTCATAGACAACCCCCATATCCCGCGCGGCCCAGCGTCCAAGCCCTTTGATGGTGAAGGCTGCCGTAACGGGGCGCTGAACATCATTGAAAACGGCCTTCTTGCCAGCTGGACACTGGACAGCGCCAGTGCGCGGCAACTGGGGCTTAGCGCAAATGGCCGGGCCAGTCGCGGCACCTCTGGCCCGCCGTCACCTTCCTCCACCAATATGTATCTTGCGGCAGGTGATCTCTCCCCGGAAGACCTGATGTCTGATATAAAATCTGGTTTTTATGTCACCGATCTGATCGGCATGGGAGTCAATGGCATCACTGGCGATTACAGCCGGGGCGCGGGCGGTTTCTGGATAGAGGACGGCAAGATCACCTATCCCGTCAATGAAATCACCATCGCCGGAAACCTGAAGGATATGTTCCTGAATATGACCGCCGCCGATGATCTGGTGATAAAATATGGCACCGACGCCCCCACCCTGCGGGTTGACGGCATGATAATCGCCGGAGAATAAAAAAAGCCGCCCGGACAAGGGGGCGGCTTTTCTGAAAAATGCGCGTATATTAGAAGCTGGCACCGACGCTGAATACCACCCGGCCATCGGAATTATTGCCGGGGACATTTGTATCCACATAGGATACGCCAAAGTCCAAGCCCTGATAGCTGACCGTGGTCCCGATAATCCAGTCCCATTTTTTATCGCCAAAGGCCCCGTCCTCAAACCCCAGATGCAGGTTAAGGGACAACGGCGTATTTGGAATAACGACCTCACCATCCGTATAGATATAAATGTTGTCCTGATTACCCAGATTATTATTGCTGAAAGCGTAATTCGCCCCAACAGTGGCCGATGCAAAACCAAGGTCAATACCGGTTGAGCCATAAAGCTCAAAATAATCAGTTCCCGTACCGCCCGGATAATGATAGAGCAAACCACCAACATCAAAACTGATCCCGTTTACTTCCCCGGCATA
>DRKK01000346.1 GCA_011051815.1 Sphingomonadales bacterium
GGCCTCTTCCCGTGAGGCGAATTTCAATTTGATTTGACCTACCATATCTGATGTGCCGGTCCAGCCCATCAAGGGATCAAGGCTTTTGCCCTGCGCCGCCTCATATTCCAAAACCCACTCATGTGTGTTCTTCAGGCCAGATTGCATGGCATTTTTAGTAGGGCAATAAATACGGGCCGTCATGATGTCACCTGATGGTTGTCTTGATAAATAGTCTCCCCCTTTTATCGCAAAGATTATTTAAGGGAAAGTGAAAAATCATCATCAACTATCTTTTCCACAATATGCAATGTGAAAAAATGATAAATCAGTTCGTTACAGATGAGGGAAATTGGTAATATGAACCATACATAATAATATCGACATCCTGACCCTTTTCAGACAAGGGCAGTCCAACAGAACAAAACTGCAAAAATGATTTTTGTGACCAGCGTAATTTACCCGAAACCAGATAGGGACGCCTTTCACGAACGATCCATTCATACCGGTCTTTGAGATGCTGTTCAATTTCCGGAATTTCATCTAGATATTTTCCTGTAATCTCTTTTCCCAGAGCCTTTACGGTTTCCGTCCCGATTAATCGCATTTTATATCTTTTGACATCATGTTTGACGTCTATAAGGCATACATACGGCAATAATTTTACAATATCCGCCGGGCACAGGTCACGCCGGCAAGGCATCCCGCGCGAGCCCTTCATGTCCAGCCAATATTGGTAAATATCCTTTAAAATTGGGGTAGGAAAATCATCCATACAGAATTTATCTGTTAAAACACCATCGGTTAGCAACTTAGAGCCCTATATATTAAAATAATTTAATCCTTATATTAGAATAACTTTAACATATAATACTCTAAATTGCTATTTTTTTTACCCTTTGGTTGAAGTTATCCTTTCGCGGCTATAAAGGTAATAAACCTCTCGCCAAATTCTTTTTTCTTGCCCGCCCCGACACCATATATTTCAGCGAATTGGTCCAACGTTTGCGGACGGCGTATGGCCATGTCAATCAGGCTCTTGTCAGAGAATATGATATAGGCAGGGACGCCACGCGCGGCAGCAAGCTCTTTGCGAAAGGCTTTTAACGCCTGAAAGAGGTCATCATCTTCTTGGGGCAGGTCCGGCACGGTTTTTTTGCTCTTGCGCGTCGCTGTTTTCCGGACAATGGCATCAGGCCGATAGCGAAAGCCGGTTTGCCCTTTCAGAAGCCTGAAGCCCTCATCGGTTATTTTCAATGACCCGAATTCCATATCTGAAAGGACAAAGCCCCGGGCCATCAATTGCCGAGCGATGGACTTCCAGTCATTGATGCCAAGGTCTTTACCAATACCAAAAGTCGGGAGCTGATCGTCCCCGCGTTGACGAATCCGGTCCGTTTCCTTGCCGGTGAGAATATCCACGATATGGCCTAAACCAAAACTCTGACCCGTCCGATAGATGGCGGAGAGAATTTTCTGGCCGATTTCGGTGGCCTCTATGGTTTCTCTGGGATTATCACATAAATCACAATTTCCGCATCGTTCATAATCCGGCTCATCCCCAAAATAGCGCAGCAGGGAAAGACGGCGGCATTCCGGGGCCTCCGCGTAAGCAAGCAGGGCGTTCAGACGCTGATGCCCCCGGCGGCGGTGATCTTCTGCCGCATCCTCCTGATCAATGAACAGGCGGCGCATGCGAATGTCGTCCATGCCATACAACATATGAGCCTCCGCAGGTTTCCCGTCCCGGCCCGCCCGGCCAATTTCCTGATAATAGGCTTCGGGCGAAGCCGGAAGGTCTGTGTGAAAAACGAACCGGATATCGGCCTTGTCAATTCCCATACCAAAGGCAATGGTGGCCACCATAATCAGGTCCGGTTCAGCCATAAAACGGTTAAGGTTTTCCGCCCTCTGTTCCGCCACCATCCCCGCATGATAAGCAAGGGCATTATAGCCCTTTTCCTGAAGCAGCTGGGCCGCTTCTTCGGTTTTCTTGCGCGACAGGCAATAGACAATGCCATTTTGCGGCGTGCGGTTTTTCAGGAACCGCAACAGCTGTTGCTTCCAGCCATTCTTGATCTCCACATTCAGGCTGATATTGGGGCGGTCAAAGCCGGTAAGATAGGTCTTTACCTCATTTGAAAATATCTTTTCACAAATCTGGTCACGGGTTGCCTGATCCGCCGTGGCGGTCAGGGCAATGATCGGGATATGGGGAAAGCGCTTGTGGAGCTGCCCCAAGGCCTCATATTCCGGGCGAAAGGCCGCGCCCCATTGGGAAATGCAATGGGCTTCATCAATGGCAAAGAGGCTGACCTTCAGGCCCTGTACCGTCTCCAGCATCCGTTCGGACATTAATTTTTCCGGTGAGATATAGAGCAGATTCAGGCTGCCGTCCTGCATATTGTGCCAGATGTCCCGATTTTCCGCCGGGCTGTTGCCGGAATTGAGCGTTGCCGCCGAAATGCCTAAAAGTTTAAGAGCCTCAACCTGATTTTGCATCAGGGAAATCAACGGCGAAACCACAATGGTCAAGCCATCGAACAGCAGAGCCGGAATCTGAAAACACAGGGATTTTCCGGCCCCGGTGGGCATCACAGTCAGGATATTTCGGCCCGCCATCAGATCATTAATAATCTCGGCCTGTCTGTCACGAAACTCACCATAACCGAAAACCTCTTTCAGTATAATGTCCGCCGTTTTTTGTTGCCCCATAGCCCTCGCCTGAATTTCGTTTGATCGAAACTATACAATATATAAAGTCACCGGTCAGGGCCAAACTGTATTATTTTCGTAGCGGTGCCTATTCCCTGGGCCAGACACGAGGGAACAGATCACCGGAAAACGAATCGCCGTCTTTTAGAATAATAGGCGGCACCGTATCCATGACTTTTTTGTTTTCCAGAAAAGTTCCCGGACGGCTGTCAAAGGTGGCATCATCGCCCAGATAGCGCAGGGCCAGCCCTCGGCGGCGACCTGTGGCTGATCTGTTACCCGACGCATAATGCAGGGTCAACGGATGATGGATCAACACATCCCCCGGCGCCATCTCCCATGATAATATTTCATACTCATCCCGGTGGGCCTCTATATCCGGCAAAGGTTCCAGCCCCGCTTTGGCATAGGTTTCTGCGAAACCACTTTTATCGCCAAAGGTGCTGGGCGCATAAAGCTTGCCCCATTTATGGGAGCCTTTCACATAAACCACGACCCCGCTTTCTTCATCCGCTGGATCGAAAGGCACCCAGATGGATATGATCTGATTACCGCGCACCGGCCAGTAGGATAAATCCTGATGCCATGGGGTCGGCTCCGCCGTATTAGGCTCCTTGACCAGCAATTGATCGTAAAAGAAATTCAGGCAGGTGGCGTCCATAACCTGTGCCGCAATCTCCGGCATGGGCGACTGTTTCATAAAGGCCTCAAAGGCCGGATCGCGGCGCCAGATAAAAAAATCACCGTAATAACGACCTGACTTGCCCTTGGGGGTATATTCCAATGACGCGCTGCCCGGATTAGTGAGTATGCGCTCCACGGCCTCCCGCATGACCTCGATCCATTCCATGGGCAGAACCCCGCGCAATATATGGGCGCCGTTCGCCTCATATGCGGCAATTTCCGCCGCCGTTATGGCACGACATAATTTATCCGACAATGACATATACATTCTTTGCGACCTCCTTATTTCTCTTGAGGTTATTATTTAATCAGTAAAATAAATAATAACCTATCATCCTGTTGGATGACACTAGGATCCGTGTATTATTTGGCTGGTCCGGGCAAGGCACAGGGCGAATAATTCATTCAGGCTTGAGATATCAAGCTTGGCATAGGCCCGGCTCATAAAGGTCGCGACAGTGGGCTGTTTAATCGACAGATCCAACGAAATGGCCTCACGGGTAAGGCCCTGCATGGCACGGGCACAGACCTCAACCTCCCGCTTGCTGAGGTTCCCACCAAGGCCCGCCACAATATTTTCCAGCTTTTCGATCGGCGGAACCGTTTTTATATCCCACCCAATCGCAGGGCTAAAAGACAGATGCCGTTTGACCAGCGCGGCAATCAAATCCGCCTGATCCTGAATAATATTGACCTCATCATCGCTGAAATAGCCGCTTTCCACATCCCGGTAAAGGTTAAACACAAACCATCTCTGATGGTCATGGTCTATAAGCGACAATCGATCCAGCAGCCCATTATCCTCATAAATATTTTTTCTGTAAGAGGCATTGCTGATATCCTTGGCGTGGAGCAGTTGCAAAAGTGGAATGCTCTTGTCTTTATTTCTTTTGCCAATCCACTTCAGGTTCGGATCATGGTGGTAATAAAAGGACGTTTCATACAACTTGCCCAATCTGGACGTGATGCTCCTTTCGTTCCGGCTGGCCCCGGCAATGAAACGGGGAATAAAGTCATGATCATATGAAAATAGGGTAATATGGTCCACGGGCAGTATCCTGCCCAAAGCACAGTTGAATTGCTGAAAAAAATCATCCCGACCAAGTGACATCACTAATTCAGCGGTTATCATGATTACCCCGTGACTTTACGGGTCAGGGCGCGGCCAATGAACCGCATCTTGGTGGCAAGGTCAAACCGGTCCAGATTGGCCTTTAACGCCCCCTTGGTAAAGCGGGTTTTTTTGCTATAGTCAATGGTCACTTCAACCACCACGGGCTGGCCCTTCTCCGCATAGTCCAAGGCCTGCGCTATGGCCTGATCCACATCCTTATCCGTGGCAATATGCACATAAACCGCCCCCACGGACTGGGCGAAAGGTTCATATTTCAGGGCGGGCAGGACGGTACAGACCTTGCGGCTGTAAGGCACCTGCTGGGCCTGTGCAATCTGGCTCAGCTCACCGTCAGAAAAGACAAAATAAACCACACCAAGGCCGTCTGCGGCGGCGGTCAGAATTTCCATGGCGGTCATCAGGAACGCGCCGTCCCCCACGATACCGACCACCTGTTTCTCGCGGTTTTCCAGCTTGGCCGCGATGGCCGCAGGCACGCAATAGCCCATACAGTTGAAATCTGTCGGCGATATAAAATGACGGTCCCCGCTGATCGGCATCAATTCCGCCGCTAGAAACGTATGATTGCCGTCATCGGTCAGAATAATGGCGTCATCGGATAAGGCCCCGTCCAACCCGGTAAAGAAAGCCGCCGGATTAACCCTGTCCCCCGATTTATGGTCCCGCCATTCGGCCAGATAGCTTTGCTTCCGGTCCGCAATCAAGGCCGCTATGCCGTTGCTGTCACCTGAGTTTTCTGATGACCCCAGACGATCCGCCAAGGCGGCAAGAACCTCTGTCGCATCCCCCTCTATGACAAGTTCGGCGTCGTAATTGGCCCCGAGCGCATCGGGATTTATATCCACATGAATAATCTTTTGCGGAATGGGCAGAGAATAGCTGCCCGTGGCGATTTCGCCGAACCGAACCCCTACGGCCAGGATCACATCACAATCGGCAAAGGCATCCTCCGCCGCCGGAACCGCCGCAATGCCGTATCCCATACCCGTATGTAGCGGATGATCATGGGGAAAAGCCGCCAGCCCCTGAAGGCTGGTCGCCACCGGCGCATTCAGGCTTTCGGCAATGGTGATCGCGCTGTTCCGCGCCTTCATGGCCCCCCAGCCCAGAAATAGTCCCGGCTGCTTGGCCGACCGCAGAATTTCGGCGGCGGCGGTAATATCTTCGGCGGCTAAAGGTTTCGTGCAGAGCTTTAACGGAGCAGGTTCCGGGATCTTCGATACCTTGCCCTTGGTGAACTGGATATTGACCGGAATTTCCACATAAACCGGCCCTGGCTCCCCGGTCATGGCGCAATCATACGCCGCAAACAGGATCGGCATCACGTCCTCATGACTGTCCACCTTGAAGGTCTTCTTGGTCAGCGGCGCCATCAGGGCCTGCATATCCATATCATGCAGCTGATATTTATGATCCGTATCGGTGCGCACGCCGCCGGAGATCACCAGCATGGGAATCCCGTCCAGAAAGGCCTCCCCAATGCCGCTCATGGCATGGGTCAGTCCGGCCGCTGGCACCACCACCAGAACCCCGATATGGTCCGAGGTCCGGCTGACCGCATCGGCCATAAAGGACGCCCCGCCCTCATGGGTGACCAGCATGGGCCTGATCTGATTTGACTTGTTCAACTCGTCATAAATTTCAGTGGTGTGAACACCGGGAATGCCGAAAGTATGGCGAACGCCCAGAGCCTCCAAAGCGGTTTTCAGCAACCATGCGCCTGTTTTCTGCATTATAGCTCCCTAGGGTCCAATCCTTTAAATTATAAAATTTTCAGCACATCCTCTGGCGGACGTCCAATGGCGGCCTTACCCCCTGCCAAAACGATGGGCCGTTCGATCAGGCGCGGAAAACGCACCATGGCCGCGATCA
Organism: Sphingomonadales bacterium; assembly: GCA_011051815.1. Taxonomy (GTDB): domain Bacteria; phylum Pseudomonadota; class Alphaproteobacteria; order Sphingomonadales; family Emcibacteraceae; genus Paremcibacter. The sequence continues at coordinate 6,386 of DRKK01000346.1, forward strand.
GCTCATCCCGGCTTAACTCTTCCGAAGCCAGATCATTGTCTTTATATTCCGCCTCCTTGCGCCGCATCAGGTCACGAGGCTCAAGGCCCAGCTTATCCAAAATGTCTGACAAAACCGCCGCGCTCGGCACATCTTTTAAATATTCAACGATGGTGGGGGTGATGCCCTGTTCCTGCAAAAGAGCCAAAGTCTGGCGGGATTTGCTGCATTTTGGGTTGTGAAAAATCGTTACGGTCATTTTTTGCTCCCTGATTTATTTATGATCTGCGCCGATGGCGTCTTTTAAGGATGAAAAACCATCTTTCTTCAAAGCCGCCGTCAATTCAAGCTTTATCTTGCGTACCAGCCCCGGCCCATGAAAGACAAGCGCGCTGTAGAGCTGTACCAGAGAAGCTCCGGCCCGTATTTTACGGTAGGCATCTGTGCCGCTGGCAATACCGCCCACACCGATCAGGGGGATTTTACCCTTGGTCAAGTGATACATGTCAGACAGCAGTTCCGTGGACAGGTCAAAAAGCGGTGCGCCGCTCAGCCCGCCACTTTCTCCTGCATGTTCTGACGTCAGGCCGCCGCGCAAGCCAATGGTTGTGTTGCTGATGATCATGCCATCCATGCCATGCTTCAAAACAATATCCGCAATATCCGCTCTTTCCCCCTCATCCAGATCAGGAGCAATTTTGACCAACAGCGGCGGTTTAACCTTCAGGTCAGCCGCCTCCCGAACCGCGACCAACCGGGCCAGCAGGTCATCAAGCGCCGCCCGCCCCTGTAATTTACGCAGGCCGAGCGTGTTGGGCGATGAAATATTTATGGTGAAATAGCTGGCCAGCCCCAACAGAGACTTCAAGCAGGTGACATAATCCTGTGCCGGGTCTTCGCTGTCCTTATTGGCCCCGATATTGGCCCCGACAATGCCGCATTTGCCCAGCCCCGCACGCCGTTTCAGGTTTTTGGCATAAAGTGCAAGCCCAAGATTATTAAAGCCCATTCGGTTGATCACAGCTTTGTCTTCGGTCAGGCGAAACAGGCGCGGCTTTGGGTTGCCCTCTTGCGGTTTCGGAGTTACGGTCCCCGTTTCCACAAAACCAAATCCCTGCGCCAGCATAGGACACGGCACCTCTGCATTCTTGTCAAAGCCCGCAGCAAGCCCCACAGGATTGGGAAAATCCATATCCCATAATTTAATATTCAGAACAGTATCATCCTGATGATGATCAGAAAAAATCAAGCCATGCTTCAAGCCAAACAAGGCAAGCCCATGCGCCCGTTCAGGCGACAGGGTAAAAATCATCGATCTGGCTAAATTATACAAGCCCATAGAAGACCCTCGGATAAATATACATAATCATATGCATAACTTATCACGAACAAAAATAATATGAAATATTGTCTTTAAGGGTAGTCTAACCGTCAGCGTTATCGAGGCTTAAGGAAGATTTTCCCAATGCCTTGACCATTTCAAAAAGCTTCTTGCGCACAGCCGGGTCCTTGATCCGGTAATAGGCCCGAACAAGTTCCAGCGTTTCCCGCCGGGATAATTGGCCAACTTCAAAGCTCTGTGGGCCACCCTCGGACATACCAGTTGCCTTGCCGCTCACTTCCGCAGGCATATCATCAAAGAAAAAAGAAACCGGAACATCCAGAATTTGAGAAAGCTTATACAGTCGGCTTGACCCAATACGGTTTGCCCCGCGTTCATATTTCTGAATTTGCTGAAAGGTCAGATTCAGTGCTTTTCCCAGCTTGTCCTGACTCATCCCCAATAACGTGCGCCGCAAACGTACCCTTGACCCCACATGAACGTCTACCGGCTCTGGCTTAGATTTAATCATTGTTAGTCCCTACATTAATCCCTACTAAAATATATTACCCCTAAATACTGTAGTACAGGTAGAGCTGAAAAACGCAAAGGTCAAGCATTATCTTATATACTGCCCTTCATCGTCGCCTAGCCAAGAAGCTTAGCCCATAAAACAACCCCAACAGAATGAAAAACACCCCGTCCCCTGTTACAGAATATGGCGTTGCGGCAACCCTCTTAACGGGCAAAGGTGAGACAATTACCCCCTGTTTGTTCAAACCTAAACTTTTTTTGATCCGACCATACGAATCAATCACGGCTGAAATTCCGGTGCCCGCAGACCGGATGACCGGCAGGCCTTCTTCTATGGCCCGCACCCGGGTTTGCAATAAATGCTGATAGGGGCCGCTGAACGTGCCGTACCAGGCATCATTGGTGATATTCAACAGCCAGTCCGGTCTGTCTTTCGGATCAACCACCGCACCGGGAAAGATAATTTCGTAACAGATCAGGACACCAACTGGCGGCATGCCATCACGATGCAGAGTACGGAGGCCCGTCCCCCGGCTATAGGAAAAGCCCTCTACCATCATGCCAAGCCCAAGGAACGACAGGGAATCGCTTAAGAAATCCGGGGTATATTCCCCGAATGGCACCAGATGATATTTGTCATAAATATTACGTATATTGCCCTCATGATCCACCTCGGCCAGAGAATTCCAGGCCTGAAATTCCGGTGATCGCTGAACCCGGGGATAACCCGCCATCAGAACCGCATTTTCATTCAGCACGTCCGAAATAAGAAAACGGCGGCTGTCATCGGTATCCAGGAAATAGATTACCGATGTTTCCGGCCAGATTACATGGGTAATGCCCTCAGCCGGCGGACTTTTGCTCATACGCAGATATTTGAGGAAATTATCGGCCTTTTTCGCCGGGTCCCATTTATCCTGCTGATTGATATTAGCCTGAATGATTTTCAGCTTAACCTGATCATTAAATTGCGTCGGCGAGGATAATTGTGCCACACCATAAACCGCCATGCCGCCAACCATAATGAC
>DRKK01000347.1 GCA_011051815.1 Sphingomonadales bacterium
CTAGTGCTCTATCCAGCTGAGCTACGAGCGCTTATAATGCCATTCTATGCGGGGATATTTTCTGTCCCGCGCCGCGCACGCTACTGTTATCGGGCGGGGATTGCAAGACCTTTTACGTTCTGAGATAGATTTTTTCCAAATTCCGCCCTCCATGGACTTGTTCCGGTCACGATCATGGCCTACACTCGCGGCAATTCTCAAACTTTGGTTGTGTAAACCGTAAAAGGACAAAGCCTTAAACAATGAATATTAACATATATTTAGGGAAAATTCTGCTGGTCATATCTCTCTTTGTTTTGACATCATGTGCCGATGGCAAGGGCGGTGATAAAGCGTCCCTGAATGCAGATGACCTCTGGGATCAGATGGCGGCGGAAAGGGCGAAGCCTTTGCCCGTGAATGAACAGGCGGATAATTCAGATGTCAATGAGTCCCCGGCCCCCTATGTTGGTCTCGGGCGTGAGCAGACTATGGCTCATCAGTTGGACGTGCTGCAAAATTCAAAAAAGAAATATGGCACTATTTCAAGGGCGCTTGAGGCCAGTATTCGGGATCTGAAAAAGGAAGACAAAAGGGGCGCGGCGTGGGAGTCCCTCTGGCGTACGGTTCAGCTCCATCTGTCCCGCCTGTCCAATTTGAAGAATGAAATTCATCAGGCCATGACTGGATATGAGGGAAGATTTAAATCAGGGAAAAAAATCCCGCCGCAGGATCTGGTTCTTTTGGACGATAATAGGCAATTGATGGCCATTATATCCGATCATATTTCCCGCACCCGAAACAGCCTTAATATCGTCACCCATAATGAGTAAATTTCAGGATTAATTATAATATGATGAAGTATATGTTGAGAAATCTGTGCCTGCTGGTCTTTGTTGCCTTTACGGTTCCGGCCCATGCGACCGCGCGTCAGATGGTGGTGGCGGCCAACCCCCATGCGGCGGCGGCGGGCATGGAAATTCTGAAAGCGGGTGGCAGTGCCGTTGATGCGGCCATCGCCATAGAGCTTGTTCTGGGCCTTGTGGAGCCACAATCATCAGGTATCGGCGGCGGGGCCTTTATGATGCATTATGACCCGGAAAAGCCGGTGGGTGACCGCATCACGGCCTATGACGGGCGTGAAATGGCCCCGGCGGCGGCCACGGGCGATATGTTCCGGGATGTTATCGAGCAGAAAAAGGGATTTTATGCGGCGGTTCTGGGCGGGCGCTCCGTGGGCACGCCAAGCGTGGTCGCCATGCTGTATATGGCTCATCAGAAACATGGAAAACTGCCGTGGAAGGATCTGTTTGCCCCGGCGCTCCGGCTGGCGGATAACGGGTTTAAGGTATCGGAACGTCTGCATTATCTGATTGGCCGGGATCGCCTGTTGTCAAAGATGAAGACATCGCGGGAGTATTTCTTTGATGGGGCGGGGCAGGCCTGGCCAGTGGGGCATCTGCTGAAAAACCCGAAATATGCCAAAAGCCTGCGTATGATCGCGGCCAAGGGGGCGGATGGCTTTTACAAGGGTTCGCTGGCAGAAAAGATTGTCGCGGCGGTCAATGGCTCGGAATTTAATCCGGGCAAGTTGACGCTGGCTGATATGGAAAATTATCAACCCAAGGCGCGCAAGCCCATTTGCGGTGCCTATCGGGTCTGGACCGTTTGCGGTATGCCGCCGCCATCCTCCGGCGGTGGGGCGGTGGCGTCCATTCTTGGCGTTCTGCAATCCTTTGATCTGAAAGCCATGACGCCCAATTCAGCGGCGGCGGTTCATATCATACTGGAGGCCGAGCGGCTGGGTTATGCGGACCGGGATATGTATATGGCCGACAGCGATTATGTGCCGGTTCCCTTGTCCATGTTCACGGATCAGGCCTATCTGGCAGAGCGGGCCAAGCTGATTTCACCGGACAGATCAATGGGCAAGGCCACTGCGGGAAAACCTCCGGTCGATCATGTGGCGTTTGCGGCGGGCATGACACCGGAATTGCCCTCGACCTCGCATTTTTCCATCGTGGATAAATGGGGCGGCATGGTCAGCATGACCGCGACGGTGGAAAGTGCTTTCGGCAGTCGCCTTATGGTCGGCGGCTTTATGCTCAATAATGAAATGACGGACTTTTCCCTGATTTCTGACCGGAACGGCGTGCCGGTGGCCAACCGGATCGAGCCGGGAAAAAGACCCCGCAGTTCCATGTCTCCGACCTTTGTGCTGGATGATCAGCACCGGGTGATCATGGCCATCGGCTCTCCCGGTGGTAACAGCATCATCGCCTATGTGACCCAGACCATTATTAATGTGCTGGATTGGGGCATGGGCATGCAACAAGCCATCGACCAGCCCCATTTCCTGACCCGGGGCGGCAAAGTCTATCTGGAACGGGACACGGCCATTACCGCCTTGATAAAGCCCTTGACCGAAAAGGGCCATGAGGCGCAAAGCCGGACCATCAACAGCGGCCTGCACGGCATTATCATCCATTATGACAAGGACGGCATCCGCTATGAAGGCGGCGCCGACAAACGGCGCGAGGGGGTTGTTCTGGAATGAACGGGGTGATCAAGGAAATAGAGGGATTGGTATTGTGTCCCCGATTATTCCTTGATTCTCACTCTGACCCCGTTGACCACACGTTTGCCACTATGTGAATTACAGCCATATAGGTTAGATAATAGGTCGCGGATAAAAAGTCAGTCGCTTAAATTTCAAGGGCGGCGAATAGCTCTTTTTCGGCTTCTGCACGTGCTTTACGGTGTTTCGCCATTTGAATTTTGGCTTTTTCTTGTACTTCCGCAGCCGCTTTTTTCACCTTGGCGATCGCATTTTTCTTCACTTCATCGGGCGGGCTTTTAAAGCCATAGTCTTTGGCGATTTGGCCAATTAATTTTGCTGCATATACTTTCTGATTTTTATCAGCAATCGCGCGTTCCCTCGCCTGGGTGTTCGCGACTGCCTGTTTTGTGATATCAGCAACAAGGTCACGGATTAATTTACGTTTTTGCGTTTTGGAAAGTTTTGTCATTATAATATACCTCCTGTTAAATATAAAAACACCCCCATTATTATTAGGCGGCATCTGAATGAAAAAGTATTTGATTTAGATCAACTGTATCGCGCCGTGTTTGCCGGCGGCTTGAAAATCTCGACCTCATTAATCGCGAATAATACCATTCCAGAATTTTCAGGTTCTGGAG
>DRKK01000348.1 GCA_011051815.1 Sphingomonadales bacterium
CACCGGCGGCAACATCATCATGCCCATGGACATGAGGACCGAGGCCACCACAAGGTCAATGATAATAAAGGGGATGAAGATCAGAAACCCGATCTCAAAGGCGCGCCTGAGCTCGCTGATGATAAAGGCCGGAACCAATATTTCAAACGGCGTATCAGCCTTGGTCTCCGGCGGGGTCTTTTTTGACAAATCCAGAAACAGCAACAGGTCCGTTTCCCGTACATGCTTCATCATAAAGCGGTGAAAGGGGGCGGCGGTGCGTTCAAAGGCCACGTCTTCCTTGATCTGTTCGGCGATCAGCGGTGCGATGCCCTGATCGTAGGCTTCCTTCATGGTCGGCGACATGATGAAAAATGTCATAAACAGGGCCAGACTTATCAGAACCACATTGGGGGGTGTTTGCTGGGTGCCCATGGCGCTGCGCAACAAGGAAAACACAATCACGATTCGGGTGAAAGAGGTTACGACGATGATAATCGCCGGGGCCAGACTGAGCACCGTCATCAGCATCAGGAGCTGAACGATACGGCCTGACAGCGCCCCTTCCTCGCCAAGGTTCAGGGACAATTCCTGACCGAAAACCGTCTGGCTGGACAGGATGAGGATGAAACTGGTCAGGGAAGTGGTGAACAGGGCCAGCAACAGCTTGTGTTTTTTCAAAAAAGACATCATGGTGTTTTACTTTTCCCTGTTCCGGTTTTTATATTCTGTTCGATAACAATATCCCGCTCATGGCCCAACATAATCAGATGTTCAACATCATCCCGGCGGATGAGCATCAGCTTGCGCCGGGCGTCAACGGGCAGAATTTCGACAATATCCAGCCGCTTGTCCTTGGTTTTAGCCGAATTGACCGTGACCCGGGCCATCAGGCCGAATCGCTTGGCTGCGTATGCCAGCATTAGAATCAGTGCGAGGACAAACAGCAAGGCTATGGCAAACTGGAAATAACCGCTCATATCCATATTATGTCTTCCCCTTCTCATCAGGGCCGTCTGGCCGGACCTGTTCGCTCAGACGGATATTCTCATTATAAAGATAGCTTAGTATCTCAGACACCGGCTGCAGGGCTTCCAGCGGAATATAGCTGTCCACATCAAAGGCGGATAATATCTCCACCAGATCTTCGTCGGTGCGTACTTTGACATCATTGGCAAAGGCCAGCTTAAGAATTTTCTCCGCAGTATGGCCCCGGCCACTGGCGGTGATACGCGGGATGTCGGCTTTGCTTGCGTCCTGTTTCAGGGCAACGGCCTTTTGCGGCAAATCTTTTTTCTCTGTGGCCATGGGTGAAACGCTGTCCTGAATTAAGTATATTTTTCCGGTTCGGGGATAATAATCATACTGCCCCCCTTTTGTCAGCTTAAATTACAAGCTATTGATCATAAGGATATTCTATAATATCCCATTATCTTAACAAATTGTTAATTTTCCGGTTCCACTATGGGCATTTAATGGTGTATGATTAACATCGCGACGAATTCTGCTAAAATTTTATCAATTCCCGTTTGGGCATGATATTAGGATAAAATAAGATGGACCTGAAATCTATTTCACTTTTCAGTTCCCTGAAACAGAAAATGGACTGGCTCACGGAACGGCAAAAGGTCCTGGCACAGAATATTGCCAACGCCAACACACCGGGGTATACCCCCAGGGATCTGAAGAAAATCAGTTTCAAGGCACATTTGGACCAGACAAGCGTATCCGGCGGCTTACAGCTGCGGGTTACGGAGAAAGGGCATATCCCCAGCGGAGGTGGTCAGACGATCACGCACCGGATTGAGGAAATGGACACAAATTTTGATATGAGCGCCCCGGACGGCAATGCGGTCAATCTTGAGGATGAATTGATCAAGATGGCGGAGACCCAGATGGATTACGCCACTGCGGCAAGCCTGTATCGCAAGCATGTGGGTATGCTGAAAACCGCCATTGGGCGTAAATAGAACGAAAATGCAAGAGATGAAGGAGTAATCCTGATGGATTTATCCAAGGCAATGATGATTTCCGCCGCTGGCATGAAGGCCCAGAGTACGCGCATGCGGGTGATCGCTGAAAATCTGGCCAATGCCAGCTCGGTGGCCATGGCCCCCGGTGTTGATCCCTACCGGCGTAAGGTGGTGACCTTTGTCAATGAGCTGGATGACCAGATGGGGATCCGGCGCCTGAAAGTCAAAAATGTGGGCTATGACAAGTCAGATTTTGGCTTGCGTTTTGAACCGGGCCATCCGGCCGCGAACAAGGATGGTTATATCAAAACCCCCAATGTGAATGGCTTGATTGAGGCCATGGATATGAAACAGTCACAACGCTCTTATGAGGCCAACCTCAATTCCATTGAGGTATCCAAAAGCATGATGATGCGCACCCTTGATTTGTTAAGGTAACGTGACGGGATTATTAAGGACAGGATAAGACAATGACGATCAAAGCGATGGATGCCGCAAATGCCTATGCCAATGTGATGAAGAATCAGGGCATCGGCAGTGGCACAGACAAAATTGGCAGCATTTCCGGCATTGGGGCCACGCGCGGTGAGGGGTCCGGTACTTTTTCCGATGTGTTGAAAGCGGCCATTGTGGACACGGGTGATTCGATCAGTGTCAGTGCCAATACCGGGATTGAAGCCCTGAACGGCAAGGCGGATCTGGTGGATGTGGTGACTTCTGTACAGAATGCAGAAATGGTTCTTGAAACCGTTGTTGCCGTACGGGACAAGGTGATTGCCGCCTATCAGGATATTATCAAAATGCCGATTTAGGCCTTTAACCCAAAAGGATCAAAAATGAACGGGGCGGACGTATTAGACATTGCGCAGGAAGGCATATGGGTATTAATCAAGGTGTCCGGCCCGGTGATGCTGGTGGCCTTGTCTGTTGGCTTGGTCATTGCCCTGTTTCAGGCCCTGACCCAGATTCAGGAAATGACCCTGACCTTTGTGCCTAAAATCATCGCAATATTTGTATCCCTGTTTATCTTCCTGCCGTTCATGGGGGAAACCCTGTCGGATTTTATGGGGCTGATCGCGGAACGGATTGTCAATCTTGGCTGAGCTTCTGCCCACGGAGGTATTCGCCTTCTTATTGGTTTTTTCCCGTATGGGGGCCATGATCATGCTCTTGCCGGCCCTCGGTGAAACAGCCATCCCACAACGGGTGCGCCTTGCCATGGCACTGGCCATATCCTTTCTGATCTATTCTCTGGTGCGCACAATTCTGCCGCCCATGCCGGCCCAGCCCTTCATGCTGGCCCTGTTGATAATTTCTGAAATATTGATTGGTGTTTTGATTGGGGCGGCCATCCGCCTGTTGATGAGCGCCCTTCATACGGCGGGCACTATTATCGCCATGCAGTCGGGCCTTGCGTTGGCCCAGGCCTTTGACCCGGCACAGGGGGCGCAGAGCGCTTTGATGTCAACCTTTCTAACCCTGATGGCGGTGGTGCTTATTTTCGTCACCAATATGCATCATATGATGATTTCCGCCATGTATGACAGCTATAGCCTGTTTCCGGTGGGCGGTGATCTGAAAATGGCTGATTTTGCGGAGATAGTGGTCAACACCGTGGCAAAATCGTTTCTGTTGGGCGTTCAGATTGCCTCACCTTTCATTGTTTACGGCCTGATTTTCAATATTGGCCTTGGTATTCTGGCGCGCCTGATGCCACAGCTGCAGGTGTTTTTCATCGCCATGCCACTGAATATTGCGGCGGGTTTTATGATCCTTAGCATGGTTCTTGCGGCTGGCATGAACTGGTTTTTGCAGCATATGGAAAGCAGCCTCGGTGCTTTTCTGGTACAGGGATGATCAACCATGGCTGATGATCAGGATGATTCCCAGAAAACCGAAGAACCCACCGCCAAAAAACTGGAGGAGGCCCATGACAAGGGCGAGGTGGCCAAGAGTCAGGAGGTTCGCCACTGGTTTGTGTTATTTTCCGTAACCGTGATTATACTGGTATCGGCAAAATCCAGCATGGCCGGTATCCGGGATATTCTGGGCCGCATGTTGGGTACCTCATACGGGATTCAGATAAGCGGCTACGGTCTGCTGGATTACGGCGCGGAGGTTTTTACCGGCATTTTTCGCTATATGGCTCTGCCGATTACGCTTCTGATGATCGGGGCGCTGCTGGGGGCGGTGGTTCAGCATAAACCCATGTTGACGGCGGAAAAGATTATACCAAAACTCAGTAAAATATCGCCACTTGCAGGGTTAAAGCGGCTGTTTTCCATGCAGAATTTTGTTGAAATTTTTAAATCCATTATCAAGATCAGTATTGTGGGAACGGTGATATTGATCCTTGTCTGGCCGGAACGTGACCGGCTTGAACAGATGATGACCTATGATCCCGGCGATGTGGCGGATGTCATATATGTTATGGTACTCAGGGTTCTGGGCGGGGTTGTATCGGTAATGGCGGTGATTGCGGGCCTTGATTTCCTGTTTCAGAAATTTCAGCATTTGAAAAAAATGCGCATGACCAAGCAGGAAATCAAGGATGAAATGAAACAAACCGACGGTGATCCTCATATCAAGGCCCGCTTGCGTCAGATCAGGCAGGAGAGGGCCAGAACCCGCATGATGGCTGCCGTACCGGAGGCCGATGTGGTGGTGACCAACCCGACCCATTATGCCGTAGCACTGAAATATAAACAGGGCGAGATGGATGTGCCGGTGGTGGTGGCCAAGGGGGCCGACCATATCGCTCTGAAAATCCGTGAGGTGGCCCGGGAAAATGATGTGCCTGTTCTTGAAAACCCACCCTTGGCCCGGTCCCTGTTTGCCACTGTGGAGGGGGATGAGGAAATTCGGGAGGATCATTATAAGGCAGTGGCCGAGGTGGTTGGCTATATCCTGCGCCTTAAAAAGGGCGAGGTTGCTCATTATAATCCAGCCGGTTCGTAGTTTTTTGTCGTCCGGATAAAAAAATAATGAAATCCGGCAAAGAATATGGCACTTTGGCCTTGTATGTTTAAAGAGTTATGGGAAAATATGCGTAAATCCATTGATTATTCTTTTCTGATTACCATCGGGGGTATTGGCGGCCTTGTTGCTGTGGCCTGTGCGCTTTTTGGCATGGCTCTGGGTATGGCGACGACGGGTTACTTTCTTGCCGCTGTGGCTCTGTTGATCACGGCGGCTGTGGTTGTCAGAAATCTGTATGCGGTCTCGGAGGCCCCCGCGCCATTGTCCACGCCCGTGGCGGCACAATATCAGCCACAGGTGGTCACATCACAGACCGGGGAAATGATCACCTGTAATATGCCTTACCGTGCCTTTGTGCGGGACAATATTAAAAGAGATATATTGCCGCCAACGGATTTGATGGCGGACGGGCAGGCCACTTCTGTGAAAGAGATTTTATCAAGTCTGGAAAAGACGACGGCACAGACCCATGTGGTTCAGCTTGTATGCGGTGATGAAAGCCGAAAATATATAGAGGTTGCTCTGTGTCGCAAAGGCGGTGATGAAGATTATATTCAATGGACCTTTTCCGGGGCTATGTCCGATGCGCCGTCTCAGGCCGGGATTCAGGGTGAGATTCTGGGTGGAATTCGGGGTGTCGCTGGCCTTGACCTTGTGCATTTGGGCCGGTTTCTGGATCAGGGGGACTGTGGTCTTATGGCTGTTTCCGCCGCCGGGCAAATCACCTTTGCCAATGAGGTTTTGCAAGATTGGATGAGGGGCTATGCCAAGGCAGAACTAGCGCTGCCCCGCCCTCTCGCTGATTTTTGTGCTTTGACGTCGTCTGACTTGAATGGTCAAATTCAAATACATACACTGTCGGGTGAGGATATTCATCTTGACTTTCGCCCCTGTGAGGCCTTGACGGATTCCAGACTAGGTTCTGGATTGGATGCCCCAAATATATTTCAGGTTTTTTCCTGTCAGTCGGATATGGCAATTAAGGATTCAGGCACGGAAAATATCAATCTTGACCGGTTTTTCCGGGAATCACCTATTGGCATCGCGATCGTGACTGAGCAGGGGGATGTGTTGGAAAAAAACAAGATCTTCCGGGAATATGTCAAGAAACTGGAGATCAATGATCCCCGCAACCTGACCCATATCATTGATCCAGATGAGTACGGCGAATTTTATGACCGTATCAAGGCGACACTAAGCAGCGGTTTGGCCAGTTCAATTGCCGATATTGGCTTTCGGGGTAAAGGTGAAAAGCATGGCCATATCTATATTACCCGCCTCAATCGTCTTGATGACCATGACAAGGTGGCTATTCTTTATCTGATTGATACGACGGAACAGAAAAATCTGGAACTGCAATTTGCCCAGTCTCAGAAGATGCAGGCGGTGGGGCAGCTCGCCGGCGGCATTGCCCATGATTTCAATAACCTGCTGACC